>CAZMEG010000224.1:0-5629 GCA_964565205.1 uncultured Cytophagia bacterium | reverse complement strand
CTGGCGGTAAAATTAAAATAGAACTTACTTTCTATCATAAAGTGCGTAAATTTCTGGGTCGAGCTGGCTATCGAGGCAATCAGTATGATTTTGCCCAGTGGTATCCTAAAGTGGTGGTGTATGATGAAAACGGCTGGAACGCCGAACCTTTCCATTACACCGGTGAATTTTATGGTGAATTTGGCACTTTCGATGTGACCATCAACGTGCCTTTTCAATATATTGTGGCGGCTACGGGGGTGGTGGTAGCCGGTGATCCGGGCTGGGAACTGGTCCAGGTTGATACTTCCCTTTCAGATGAAGCCTGGCAGGAAGAATTTAAGCGAATTAAAGAACGCATGCGACAGCAAGCCGGGGATGGGAAAATTCGCACAGTGACTTTTCACGCTGAAAACGTGCACGATTTTGCCTGGTCTACCAGTCCCGATTTTCTTTACGAACGGGGGGAATGGGAGGGCATCCCCATTCATGTGTTTTATCGTTCCTATGCAAAAAAACGCTGGAGTAAGGTGGTGGCTGAGCGCGGGGCTCGTGCTCTGGAATGGCTCTCCAGTAAATTCGGGCGCTATCCCTATCCACAGTTAACTATTGTTCACGGCCTTCTGGGGGGTGGTATGGAGTATCCCATGCTGGTCATGAACAGTTCGGAAGACGAAGGTTTGATCCTGCATGAAGTTGGACATATTTATTTTTACGGAATTTTTGGGAACAACGAATGGAAGGAAGCCTGGCTGGATGAAGGATTCACGTCTTTTCAAACCCGCTGGTACATGGAAACGCGTTACGGAAAGTGGGGATACAATCGCAAAGAGGTTTTACAACATGCCAACTGGTTGCAAAAACACCGTCCTGCCAATACGGCCCGTGAAAGCAATCGCAATTTTGCCCTGTTTTATATGAATTCCGGTCATAATGAACCCATCTCCCGCTATGCTTTTAAATTTAAAGACCCCATGTCCTACACGGTTAATGCTTATACCAAAGGTGCCTTTTTTTATGATATGTTGAAATATGTGGTAGGCGATTCGGTTTTTGAAAATATTTGTCATGAATATTTTCGCCGCTGGGCTTTCAAGCATGTCAATGAGCAGCGCTTCAAAGAGGTCTGTGAAGACGTGAGTGGCATGGACCTGGACTGGTTTTTTAATGAGTGGTTACACAGGACAGTTACCGTGGATTACGCCCTGGGGAAAGTAAAAAAACAAAAATCAGGCCATGGCTGGCTAACCCGTGTACAAATTAAACGTAAAGCCGATGGCATTATGCCGGTGGAAGTTCAGCTCACCACCGAAGATGGACAAACCCATGTAAAAAGATGGAACGGCATGGAGCGCGAAGGCTGGGTGGTTTTTCAAACTCATACTAAACCAAAAAAGATAATCCTGGATCCCAACGACGCTATTTTAGACAATGACCGTCTCAATAATGGTCCTTTGAATATTAAGTTTGTTTTTGAATATCCCAACATGTTTTACACACCAAGAAATGCTTATTTGATCACCTGGCGACCCAGTGGCTGGTATAATCGGGTGGATAAATTGCGCTTCGGCGGTCGAATAAAAGGACGTTATTTAAACAGCCGAAATATTGAGCTGGGAGGCTGGTTTGGAATCGATTCTCAAGAACTGGATGGGCGAATCCAATATACCAATACCATCAAACGTCTGGGTGCCGGCACACGGGGTACCATCATGATTCAAAAAATGGAAGGTCGATTTGAAGCCGATGCCCATCTTTATTTTATTAAAAGCAAACATCTGTTTCAACCACCACGCCATTCGGTATGGATTGGTTTCAACCATTCACAGGTCATTTCCGGGCGAGGGGAGCGTTATGTGTTACAGGAATTCGATCAGAAGCAGGATGTTACCCTGGCTATGTGGCAAAAAGGTAAGGTCAATCGGCTGTACATTCGCTATAATGTGAATCCGCGCGGTCTTATCTGGTTCAGTAATTTCACCGCTGGATTCGATGCGGTTCAGGAAGCCTGGGGAAGCGATTTTACCTTTAATACACTTTTCACCGAATTCAAATTCTGGTTACCTGAGAATCGCCAGGGACTTTTTCTGCGGTTTTATGCAGGTAAAATTTTTCGTGACAGTGAACAGGACCCGGTGCCCATTCAGGACATGTTTTTTCTGGATGGCGCCAACCCTCGAGAACGTTTCAAGCGGTTCTATCTGCGCAGCAACGGCTCCATTCCGGAAGAATTGCACTATCATCTCCCCGGTGGGGGAAATTTGCGGGGTTATTACAACAACCCCATATATGGACTTCAAATCGCTGCTTTAAATGTGGAGATACGGAAACGCATCCGGCCACCCATTTTAACTAAACTACTCCCTTCGTGGTTTGGTAACACCACTCTGGCCTTTTTTGTGGACAGCGCCAATCTGAAATTACTCAATTCAAAAAATAACACTTTCGCCGATGCCGGGCTGGGCTTGCGGATTCAAAAATTTTTACCCGATGACTGGTACACCATTTTTACCGGCGGCCGAAATCTAACCCTGCGTCTGGATTTCCCCATCTGGGTGAGCGATCCTTTGCCTGATGAAAACCGTGTGCGCTTTCGCTGGGTGTTTGGATTTGAACAGGCATTCTAATTTTTGGTTTGTTGGAGGATCATACTAATTTCAATTATGGTGGTGAATTATTCTGGAATGTACGGGAATAAAACAGGTAAAATGCATTTAACCTGTATGATCATTTTGTTGCTCGGGGTTGTTCCGAATTTCTATGCACAGGATAATGTGGTCAACTACTGGCAGCAATATGTGCACTACACCATAGATGTAACTCTCGATACCACCTATCATGCCCTGCAGGGTTATGAAAAGATTATTTACAAGAACCAATCGCCCGATACCCTTCACAATTTTTATCTACACCTTTATCCCAATGCTTTCAATGACCCCAATTCCACCGTCGCTCGCGAGGCAAAAAAATTTTACCTTTATCGTGAAATTCCGCAAAAGGATCGTGGTTACATTGCTATTAAGACACTGAAGATTCTCAGCCTGAATGGCAAAACTTCTGACCTGCCCATTGGAGCTTATTATGTAGAAGATACGATTCTTCGTTTAACCCTGCCTGAACCTTTGCCTCCCGGCGGGTCCCTGGTGGTGGAAATTAATTTTTACGAAAAAATACGCAAATTAATTGCCGTCTCAGGATATTCTGAAGGTCAGTATGACATGGGACAATGGTATCCCAAGGTGGTGGTGTATGATGAAAATGGCTGGAATCGTGAACCGCTGCATCTTTTTGGTGGTGATTACGGTGAATTTGGCACTTATGACGTAACCATCCATTTGCCGGCAAATTTTATCGTGGCAGCTACCGGGGTGGTAGTTAAAGGCGATCCGGGCTGGGATCGAGTACAGGTGGATACTTCCCTCGGTGAAGATGCGTGGCAAAAACATTACAGAAATATAAAACAACAACTGACTCAGGAGGCCAGACAGAATGGTTTCAAGGCCGTAACCTTTCACGCTGAAAATGTGCACGATTTCGCCTGGACCGCCTCCCCGAATTTCGTCTATGAAAAGGGGGCGTGGCGAGGCATTCCTATACATGTGTTGTATCGAGAACAATCGAAAAAACGGTGGGGCAAAGTGGTGGTGGAGCGTGCCCGGCAGACTCTCCAGTGGCTTGAAAATAAATTTGGACCCTACCCCTATCCTCAGGTCACCATTACTCAGGCCATTAAATATGGCAGGGAATATCCCATGCTGGTTATGAACGGTTCCAGTGGCGAACGCACTGTGGCGCATCAATTAGGGCACCTTTATTTTTATGCAGCGGTGAGCAATAACGAACATCGCGAACCCTGGCTGGATGAAGGTCTGGTTACTTTTCAAACTCAGTGGTACATGGAGAGTAAATATGGGCCCCTGGGTTACAACAAGAAAGAGCTATTGAAGCGTTTGCCCATGCTTTTTAAACTGTATCCCCTGCCAGGCATTCGAGAGATAGCCACTACTTTTACCAATCGTTATCTGCACTCCGGTCATAACGAGCCCATTGCTAAAGCCAGCAGCGAGTTCAAAGATATCATGGGTTTCGGTATGAATGCCTACCTGAAAGGCGCTTTTTTCTTTGACATGCTTAAGTACGTGGTGGGCGATTCGACTTTCGAGGCCATTTGTCATGAATATTTCCGACGCTGGAAATTTAAACATGTAAACGAGCACCGTTTTAAACAGGTATGTGAAGAAGTGAGCGGGCAGAAGCTGGATTGGTTTTTCAACGAGTGGCTCCATGATACCCCCACGGTGGAGTACGGTCTTGCCGGTGTAAAAAAAATCAAACAGCCTGATGGCACCTGGCGCACCGAGGTCAAAATTCAGCGCAGGGCAAAAGGCGTGATGCCGGTGGAGGTAGTCCTGGAAACCGGCGAGGGCGAAAAAATCATCAAGCGCTGGGCTGGCAGGGAACTGACGGGGCTGGTGGTTTTTGAAACCAGAGAAAAACCCGGGCATGTTGAAATTGACCCCCGCGATCGAATTCTGGATAACAATCGCCTCAATAACGGGGGTTCCCGTTTTAAGTTTCATTTCGATTTGCCTATGCTAAATCTGTATTATGCTCCCCGCAATGCTTACTTAATCCTCTGGCGCCCATATTTAGAAACCAACACCATAGATCGCCTGCGAATTGGTCTTCGTTTGCGAGGAAGTTATTTGCGAGACTATTTGAATCTCACCCTGGGCATCTGGTACGGTTTCAAATCGCGGGAACTGGATGGTTTGTTTGGATTTTCCCACCCCCTGAAATCGCTCGGCGCACGAACTCGATATGATATTTCCATTCAAAAAATTGAAGGGCGGTTCATTGCCAATGGACATCTGGCTTTTCGGTTCAGTAAAAATCTCACCACTCCACCCGTACATTTGATACAGGTCGGCTATGATTTTTCCAGATTGCTTAACAATGCCTATACGTTTCGAGAAATCTCGGTAAGAGATGATCCCCCCGATTTCCAGGAATGGCAACCGGGTAAAGTAAGCAAATTTTACTTAAATTACTCGGTGAACCCGCGAGGTTTGTGGTGGCGTTCCTATTTTGCGGCTAATTTTGAATTAGCCACCAGATTTTTAGATGGAGATTTTAACTATCAAAAACTATTTGGCGAAACCAGATTCAAGCTCTATTACAAAAATTTAGATTTAACTGTACGTGGATTTGGCGGCATCAGCTTTGGTGCCGATGTACCCCCTCTTCAGGAACTATTTTTTGTGGAAGGAGCAAATCCAAGGATTCGTTTCCATACAGAATTTTTACGCAGTAAAGGTGCCTTTCCCACCTTTATCAATTACCACCAAGCTGGAGATGGCAATTTACTGGGCTATTACGATCAACCGCAGGGCACCAGAAAATTAATAGCCTTTAATGCTCAAATTACTCACAAGCTTCTGGGCGCTTTACGTCTGGCAGGCTTTTATGATCTCGGAAAAGCATTTGCGGTGCATGGTGAGAGTAATATTCTTGCCGATACCGGGGTGGGTCTGCATTTTAATATTGATTTGAATGCTCAGGAGACCGAAGGCTACACCCTCGCTCTGGATTTTCCTTTCTGGCTAAGCGATCCCTTACCGGGCCACAACTCTTTCCGATTTCGCTGGGT
>CAZMEG010000223.1:3268-6120 GCA_964565205.1 uncultured Cytophagia bacterium | reverse complement strand
TCGCCCCCTGGATCGACATCATGATGCCCATGGTATATCGTAGTCATTTTCCACCCCTGGATTACGATACCTTTCTCAAACAATTGGAAGAGTACGCAAGATATGAAACTCGCTGGGCCAATGGTAAGGTTCACTTATCCATTGGACTGGATGTGCATTATATTTTTAATGAAGAACGATTGTTTATCTCAGAAGGTCTCGCTGCTCTGGATTCTTTGAAGCAGGCTACCAGCGATCACAAGGCGATGCTTATTCAAAAAATGCAGGATAGTTATTCCGTAGTAAAGGATCATTTAGGGCAGGTGGCGCCGGAACTGGAAAAAACCCTTACCACACTGCTGGCGAATTTCAAAGGGGACGAGAACCAAACGACTCAATTGCGATCGCTGTTGCAGCGATTGCAAAAGGATCCCCCGAATGATTATTATCCAAAGGAGAAGCTTCGTAGAGCTATCGAAACTGTGCGGCGAGCCGGGGCCAAAGGGATAGTTATTTTTAATGCCAGGGGACTTACCGATCGTAAACTCTGGCCGGTTCTGGAAGAGATGTTTGCGGAACCAAGTATCGATCCGAATCTGGTTAGTAGTGTGGCTGAAATGAGCATCATCAATCTAAAAAAGATGCAGGCTGAAATTAGTTCATTGAAAAAGAAAAATTATCTACTTTTAATTTCAACTGTAGTATTGTTCGTTGGACTCGTTTTTACGATTTGGAGGAAACAATCGACCAGAGAGTCAAGTAATCACAAAAGGCATTGATGCGGAGCATTTGATTTGTATGAAATGATAAAATGTTAAGATTCCATTTAAAAAAGATTACTCTTTCTTTGTTCCTTTTGATAATCCTCGCTGCAGGAATAATTCTCCTTTACCAGATTTCTATGGATGTTAAACCAGAGAAACCCGGTAATCGCGTGGTGGTTCTGGGAATAGATGGTATGGATGCCCGACTCGTGCAAACCTGGATGGAAGAGGGAAGTCTACCTAATTTAGCCAGATTAAAGCGCCACGGCACATTTGCTCCTCTTAAAACCACCCATCCAGCAGAGTCACCCGTAGCCTGGGCAGCTTTTGCCACGGGCACCAATCCTGGTAAAACCGGTATTTTTGACTTTCTGAATCGTCAGGTCAAAACCTATCAGCCGGTTTTCGCTCCCACAACTTTTGTACCGGGCAAAACACTTTTCAATATATTACCATTGAAAAAACCCGGTTATCGGAATAATCTGAGGGGCCAACCGTTTTGGAGCTATGTTTCGGAAAATGGTCTGAAATCTATTTTGTTATGGTGTCCAGAAACTTTTCCACCGCCGGCGATTCACGGAAAAGTGCTTTCCGGAATGGATGTTCCCGATATTAAAAATACTCATGGAACCTTCACATTCTATTCAACGGAGCCTGTTCCTTCCAAAAGAGATATACCGGTATTGCACATAGATTTTGTACAAAACAAAGCTCAAACTTTTTTACCGGGTCCTGCCAACTGGCTTCTCCAGGACCATCAGGAGGTATCCGTACCATTATTGATTGAGAAATTCAGGGATAAAGAAGTTTTGCAGATTACACTGGATGGCCAGCATCAGACCCTTTCCGTGGGTCAGTGGAGCGATTGGTTTGAGGTGACTTTTAAACTTAATCCGCTGGTGAAAATCAGAGGGTTGGTGCGATTTTATCTGCGAAGTCTCCAACCGGAGACAAGGTTGTATGCTTCCCCCATCCATCTGGATCCTCGTAAGCCCTATTATCCAATTTCATATCCGGGAAATTTTGCCAGACAACTGGTGGATAAAGTTGGATTGTTTAAAACACTGGGCTGGAAAGTAGATACCTGGGCATTAAATGAAGGTTATCTGGATGAACGAGCCTTTCTTCAGGATGCCTACGAGACCCTTTATCAGCAGGAAAAGATCATTTTGCACCTTTTGAAAACAGAGGATTACCACCTGTTTGTGGCCGTGCTGGGTGTCCTGGATCGGATTCAACATGTCTTCTGGCGATATATCGATAAAAATCAACCGGAAGCTCGACTCCCGATGGATCCAATCATTGCACAGGCCATTAATAATTTTTATGTGGAGCTGGATCATTTTATTGGCAAGGTTGTCAGACATTTAGATTCATCCACAATTTTGCTGGTGGTATCCGATCATGGTATGACCTCGTTTCGACGGGCTATAAATCTTAACACCTGGTTATGGAAGAACGGTTTTTTGCGATTTAAAACCGGGTTGGATTCCCTGCCACCCGCCGGTAAATTTTTCCCCAAGGTAGATTGGTTTAATACAAAAGCTTATGCCCTGGGTATGAGCGGGATTTATCTAAATGTGGCCGGTCGAGAGGGGAATGGCGTGGTATGGCCCGGCAAAGAATACGAAAGTGTTTGTGAACAGATCAGGCAGCGATTAATTAAATGGCGGGATTACAAACATGGACGCCCAGTGGTACATCAGGTTTTAAGGCGGCAGGAAGTTTATCAAGGCTCTGAAGTACAGCATGCTCCCGACTTAATTGTGGAACTCAAACCCGGTTATCGAATTTCTCAGGTCAGCAGTCTGGGTGGTTTTGAAAAACAAACCATTCTGGATAATGTCCGACCATGGAGTGGGGATCATGTTTCGGTGGCTCCTGAACGGGTTCCCGGAGTTCTGTTTTGTAACAGACGCATAATAAACGCCACTTCCCCCTCCCTACTGGACCTGGCTCCCACCATTTTACAGCTTTTGAATTTACCTGTGCCATCCACCATGGAGGGGCGATCGCTTTTTCAAACTTCATCGTTATGGCAGGAAATCACCCATAAAAATAGTGACAGGAAGCGGGATGGCTCTTCTCTCATTCCCAATAAAATTTTAC
>CAZMEG010000223.1:0-3258 GCA_964565205.1 uncultured Cytophagia bacterium | reverse complement strand
GGATAGGACTGGATGGTGCTGATTGGGCCATGGTTCAACGTCTGGTCAGGCAGGGTAAACTCCCCCATCTGGCCCAACTCATGCAAACAGGCGTGGCCGGGCCTTTATACAGTTTCAAACCCCTGCTCTCCCCTCTTCTCTGGACAAGTTTAATAACCGGAAAAGAACCGCTAAAGCATGGGGTTCTGGATTTTCTCTCCATGGATGAAAACACTGGCAAACAGATTCCTGTCTCTCAAAAGGCACGGAAAGTTCGTGCTTTATGGAACATTTTAAGCGAACGCGGGATTTCAGTGGGGGTGGTGGGCTGGCTGGTTACCTGGCCTGCGGAAAAGGTCAATGGATTTATGGTATCTGATCGGTTCACATATCTGGATTATGATCCTGGCGATGGATTAAAAACACCAAGTCAGGGACTGGTTTATCCCGATACCCTGTTTGAAGAATTAAGGTCCATGATGAAATTCATTAACCAAGTATCCATTTCCGAAATAACACGTTTTTTTGATATCTCGGCGAAAGAATATGAACAAAGAATGAGTAAACGGCAAGAGCCCTGGTGGACAGCTATTTCTGTGTATGCTGCTACCGAAACCCTGGGCGATATTTCGCACTATCTTCAAAATAAACATCCTGTGGATTTTCTGGCAGTTTATTTCAAGGGCATCGATAGTTTTTCTCATCTATTTGCTCCACTGGTAAATCAAAAGGGGGAACAGGGGCAAAAATTTAGCCGCACCATCGAAGCATTTTATAGTTATCAGGATGAGGTTTTAGGGAGGCTTTTAAAGGACAGGGACCAAAATACCACGGTCATCGTAGTTTCTGATCATGGTTTTAAACTGGAACAAGCCCCTTTTTCCCATTCAGAGGGCATTCTGGGAATAGCTAATAGGGAGGCTGTACAATGGCACAGGGAACGTGGCCTGCTGATCATGGCAGGGCCATCCCTGAAAAGTGGTATGTCCCTTGAAAATGCCCACCTTCTCGACATCGCCCCTACTATTTTGTATCTGATGGGGATGCCTTTGGCCAGGGATATGCCAGGAAGGGTCCTTAAAGAAGCCATAAAAACGGAGTTTATTCATAAACATGCATTCAAATACATAAAAACTTATGAAAGAAATATTTATATATCTAACCTGAGCAAAATTTCTTCAAGGAATAATGAACATCGTATTTTACAAGAATTAGAATCGCTTGGTTATTTAAATCCAGAAACTGCCAGCAGTTATAACAATCGTGGAAATATTTATATGCAATTAGGGGAATACGAAAAGGCCCGTGCTTGTTTTGAGAAAGCTATTGAGCTGGAACCGGAGATTGCCGTATTTTATGATAATTTAGGGAACGCTTTAACGGCGATGGGGCAACCATCAAAAGCGTTATTTTATCACAGGAAAGCGCTGGAACTCACTCCAGATGATTCCAGAATATATAATAACCTGGCTTTAACCTATTTACAGCTTCAGGAGTATGAAAAGGCTCGAGAAGCTCTGGAACTTGCCATCCAGTTGAATCCCAATTTTGCCGAGGCTTACAGTAATCTGGGGAATGTGTACTTTCAACTGGGTCAACTGGAACGAGCTGAGAAATGGATACGGAAGTCGTTGCAACTGGATCCGGAGTTAGCCCGTTCCTACTATAATCTGGGGATTTTGTACGGACATCTGGGGAAGCATCAAGCGGCTCTAAAGGCATTTGAAAAAGTGCTGAAACTTCAACCTTATTTTGTAAAAAAAGATGCTGTATATAATGGTATGGGTGTAGCCTATTTCCATTCAGGTGATTATCAGCAAGCATTACAGCAGTTTCAACAGGTAGTACTTCTGAATCCCGAGTTTCCTGAAATTTATAATCGCCTGGGTATGACCTATCAGGCTCTGGGTAGGATGCCGGAAGCCCGGGAAGCTTATCAAAAGACCTTACATAAGGATCCGGAAAATGTTGTAGCTCGAACCATGCTGGAACAATTGGAAAATAAACTGGACCATTAAACAAATGGAAAGAGAGGAGAAAATCTTGGAATTGCTCGGTAGTCAACCCAGTGTGTTGAAAGAACTCAATCGTACCCTGGTCATGCGCCTGGTCTGGCAGCAGGGTCCACTTTCCCGGGCGGATCTGGCCCGTTTAAGCGGCCTTAGCGTTCCGGCCATATTGAAAATTGTTGAAGGACTCATGGAAGATGGTTTTTTATATGAAATTGGAGAAGGTGAATCCAGTGGGGGTCGCAGACCTATTTTGCTTAGCATCAACCCGGATGGGGCTTATGCAATTGGAGTGGAATTGACCCCTGTTAAAATCGGTGCCGCCGTGGTGAATTTAGAATTCAGTATCGTTAACATGGCTGAGGATACCATAGACCCGGAAAGTGGATATGAAAAAATTCTGAAGCAAATGACTCGACTTATTGGTCATGTCATTAAAATCAGCGGGGTCAACAAACAGCATATTCTGGGTATTGGCATTTCCCATCCGGGAATCATGGGTGAAGACGCAGATAAAATTCTTCTTGCCACGAATCTAAAAAGCTGGAAGGAAGTCCCTTTGGGCCAGGATATTGAAAAACGATTTAATCTACCTACGTCGCTGGAGGTGGATGCACGTGCCTTTGCACAGGCGGAAATGTGGTTAGGGCATGCCCGAAATGTTAAAAATTTCATCAGTATTGATATCGACATCGGTCTTGGAGCCGGGATGGTGCTGGATGGGAAAATTTACCGGGGTAGTCGTGGGATTGCTGGGGAACTGGGTCACATCGTAACTGAACCTGATGGGTTTCCATGTTCCTGCGGCAAACGGGGTTGTCTGGAAACGGTGGTGGCCTTTCCGGCCATCTGTCGTGAGGTCAAAAAAAATCCATCGTCCATGATCAAAGAGTTCTGCCAGAACCGGATGGATCGCCTCAACATCGATGTAATCATCCAGGCAGCTCAGTTGAATGACCCTGTGGCTCTGGGGGCCATTGAACATTCAGCCCGGACTCTTGGTAAGGCCCTGGGTAATCTCATGAATTTTGTGGATATCGATACCGTATTTATTAATAGTAAACTGACCAGTCTCGGGGAAAAATTTTTTCGTCCCCTTCATGAGGAAATCCAAAAATACTTTTTATTGGCTCAGGAAAAACCGGTGAAAGTACTCCCTTCGGCTTTGGGTCAATATTGTGAACTCTTAAGTGCAGCCATTCTCATATTGAGGAATATCTTTGAATCGAAATAGGTGAAGGGCGGCTAAAAAGTGGGACAGGTAATCCAT
>CAZMEG010000222.1:0-6146 GCA_964565205.1 uncultured Cytophagia bacterium | reverse complement strand
AGACCGACAACCTGTATAATTTGACCAGTGGACCCGGCAAACTTTTTCAGGCTTTTGGTCTGGATCCTTCGTTGCATGGCGAGGAGGTTGGGAAATCCATTAAATTACAAATGCCTGATGAAATACGAAAGTTTGAAATCGCCACCAGCCCTCGTATCGGGGTTTCCAGAGCTTATGATCTCGAATGGCGTTTTTTCATCAAAAGCAATAAGTTTGTTAGTAAGAGTTCGGGAGGGTAATATGAAATGTTGTCATTATTCTTTTTGCCTGACGATTAGCTTGATCTTGTTTTTTATATCGAAAATATTTGCGTTCTCTCAGAATGGAGAGCTTCTCACGCTTGACCAGGCCATACAAATAGCGCTGGAAAATAATCCATCCCTGAAATCGGCACAATATGGTTTAAAGGCTTCCGGGTTAAATGTAAAATATGCCCGCAGAAATCTGTTACCCCAGGCTGATCTACATTTTTCCTATTCTAGACTGGATCCGGGTACGGTACGTCGTGGCAATGTTTTTGTAGAAGTGGGTCGTACTCTGGTAAAAAATTTCAATGCGGGTGACCCCAACGATATTCGACCCGGTGCATACGACAATAATTTTGCCACGTCCTTTCAAATCATACAGCCCCTCTACAACGGTGGTGCCAACTGGGCCAGTGTGAGCTTAGCCAGGGCTCAGGAATGGGCGCAGGAGTATGAACTTGAAAATACCCGACAGGAAATTATCTTAGCCGTGAAAACACGCTATCTGCGTGCTTTACAGGCACAGGAACTGGTAACTTTGGCCCGGCAAAGTTTGAAATCCACAGAACAACATTTACGTACCACCAGGCAGATGTTAGAAGTGGGTCTACGCAGTAAGACCGATGTATTACGCTGGGAAGTTCAGAAAGCCGCTGATGAAGGGAAACTGGTAGAAGCCCAAAATAATCTGGAAATAGCCCTGGCCAGTTTAAAGGAAGCCATGGGTATCCCCTTTGATAAAAAGATTGCCCTTAAACCTCTTCACTTTAAACCCGTTCCATTAAACGAAAAACTGGAAGATCAGATAAAACTGCTTCAGGCCAATCATCCGCAATTAAAAAAGTTTGAAGCGACTCTGGATGCCAAAAGGGTGGGGGTCCGTTTAGCTTCTGCCGGGATACAACCTAAAATTAATTTCGTATATGAATTAGGCTGGGAAAGAAATAATACCCTGGCACTGGATAGTTTTGCATTCTGGAGTGCTACTGTGGCTGTCAATATTCCCATATTTCATGGGTTCAGTAATCTGGCAAAGATTCAACAGGCCAAAGTTGAAGAAAAACAGTTGCAGGAACAAAAACAGGTATTGGAAAGGGTCTTGATTTTACAACTGATTCAGGCCCGCTTGAAAGTTAATTCTGCCTTAAAACGCTTTCAAATCGCCCGGAAGGGTGTTGAGCAGGCTCAAGAAAATCTAAATGTCATTAACAACTCCTTTGAGGTGGGACTGGCTACCAACATCGATGTGCTGGATGCCCAGGTGGCTCTAAATCAGGCCAAAACCAATTTAATCAATGCGCAGTACGATTATTGGATTGCCCGGGCCGAACTGGACCGAGCTTTGGGAGTTGTTCCATGATTCAATGCTGAAGGGGAGTAATGAATTCATGGTGAAATGTACAGGATTTAAAGCAATTTTTATATTCACTTGCTTCTTGCTGGTTCTATCAACCTGTAATAACCAACCAAAATCAAACAGTAGTAAGAATGGTAAGGATAATTTTGCTAAAGCTATTCCGGTGCAGACTCACATCGTTCAGACCGGTACTGTGGTCGAAAAAGTACAAGCTACCGGAACAGTCTTTCCCTGGCACGATGTGCTCATCTTGTCTGAAACCACCGGCCGTGTTAGCGAAATTCTTGTAGAGGTTGGTGATCAAGTTCATAATGGTGATACTCTGGTAGTGATTGATGACGAGCTCAAACAACTGGCACTCCAGCAGGCTAAAGCTCGCTGGATTGAAGCCCGTGCGGCTTATGAAAAGGCTCAAAAAGATTTTAAAAGAAACAAAAAATTATTTGAAAATCAGAACATCTCTGAGTACGTTTTTGAGAATGCGCGTTTGCAGAAAGAAAGCGCTTACGCAGCCTATTTAACCGCACAAGCTGCCCTCAAAACCGCAGAAAAACAACTGCGAGACACTCGAATAACCGCCCCGGTAGATGGACTCATTGCCTCCAGGCAGGTAGATTTAGGTACCAATGTGGCACCCGGAACGCCCATTTTACGACTGGTCAATCTTTCAAAGGTGAAAATCAAACTGGGGGTACCGGAAAAAGACGTGGTTAAAATTAAAAAAGGATTGCCAGCCATCGTGACCAGTGAAGTTCTTCCCGATACTTTCCGGGGTAAAATCTATGCCGTAGGACCCCAGGCCGATCTATCCAGCCGCGCCTTTCCAGTGGAAGTTTTGCTGGACAATCCAGAGTTTGTTTTGAAAGGTGGCATGGTAGTCAAAGTGGAAATCCTGACAAGGGAGTTGAAAGATCAACCGTTGCTTCCGAAAAGTGCCTTACTGGAACGCTCCGGCCAACTGTTGGTTTTTGTGGTAAAAGATAATATTGCTCATGAACGTAAGCCCAAACTGGGTCTGGAAAGTGGAGAATTTATTACTGTACTTGAAGGAATTCAAGCCGGGGAACGGGTGGTGGTGCTCGGTCAGGAAAATCTTGTTGATGGAGCCCGGGTAGTGGTGGAAAATTAGTTAGTAATATCTGGTGTAGAAAGAAATCATGTCAGTAGCCAGACTATCCATAAGAAATCCGGTACTGGTCAACATGATCATGATCGCCGTGATCGTGTTGGGCACCTATTCTCTACTAACCTTACCACGCGAAATGATGCCAGATGTTTCCTTCCCCTGGGCCTTTGTAATTACACGCTCTCCCGGGCTCTCGCCTGAAGAAATTGAAAAGCTTATCACCAACAAGATCGAAAAAGAAATCCGTGATATCGACGATATTTTACAGGTCACTTCTTATTCCCGTGAAAACGCCTCGGTACTCTGGATCAAATTTGAAACCATGTCAGAAGATGAATTCGATAAGCGTTTGCAGGAAGTGCGTTCAGAAGTAGATAAGGTTGAACTTCCCGAAGCAGCCGAAGCTCCCGTAGTAACAGAATTCACCATGCAGGACTATGTCCCCATGGTTACGGTGGTTTTGAGTGGCTCTTTGCCCGAATTGCAAATGAAAAAGATCGCCGAGGATTTAAGGGATGATATTTTAGAAATTAAAGATGTATCCAAATGTTTGATTGCCGGCGTACGAGACAGAGAAATCTGGGTAGAAGTAGACCCGGTCAAATTAGAAAGCTACGGCCTGGCCCTTACTCAGGTAATGGAGGCCATCCGCAACAAAAATCTTGATCTATCGGCTGGTGATCTGAAAATGGGTCGGTGGCAATACCGTGTGCGCACTACAGGTGAAATTAATCAAGCTGAACAGATTAAAAAAATCATCATAAAAGCCAGCCCCATAGGGCATCATGTACGGGTAGAAGATGTGGCTACTGTGCAGGATACCTTTGCGGAACCAGAGGTTATTTCACGATTTAACGGTGAGCCTTCGGTTGCATTAACGGTTTCCAAGAAAAAAAATGGCAATTCTATTAAAATCATCGATCAAATTAAAGAACTGGTGGAAAAATATCGGCGAGAACGATTACCTGTGCAGGCCTCCCTGGTCATAACCAACGACTCTTCTGTGCGCATCAAAGAATTTCTGGGCATTCTTCAGAAAAATGCCTGGCTGGGCATGATCATGGTGGTGGTATGTCTTTATTTCTTCCTGGGATTTCGAAATGCCCTGTTTGCTGCCATCGGTATTCCGGTGACTTTCATGGCTACTTTCCTGTTCATGAAATATACTGGCACTTCCCTTAACGGCAGTTCTTTATTTGGTCTGGTGTTAGTACTTGGCATGATCGTAGATGATGCCATCGTCATCATTGAAAACTGTTACCGTTACATGCAAGAAGGCTATCCCCCAAGGGAAGCCGTGGTTATCGGCACTAAACAGGTAGCCATGCCGGTGGTTTCTTCTTCTCTAACAACCATCGCTGCCTTTTTGCCTCTCATGCTCATGGGAGGAATCATTGGTGAATTTTTAAAGATTGTGCCCATTGTGGTCACCATTGCCCTGCTGGCTTCGTTGTTCGAGGCTTTTTTCATGTTGCCTTCCCACATTGCTGAATGGAGTGGAAAAACCTATACAAAACAGGTTGGATTCATTCGGTTTAAACGCCTGCGTCGCCTGTATCTAAAATATCTAATCAGATTTTTGCGCCATCGCTACCGAGTGCTTGGCATTACTCTGCTTATCATTTTGTTAAGTATTCCTCTGATCTGGGTGGTAGGCATCGATATGTTTGCCACCGAGGAAATCCCTCGTTTCTTTATTTATGTAAATATGCCCGAAGGAACCCGAATCGATCTGACCGATGACATAATCAAAAAAATTGAGTCCATTGTGTTTAAATTACCGGATACAGAACTGGTGAGTGTGGTGGCCAATACGGGCTTACAGCAAAGGGACGATGAATGGTTTTTCAAGCCTTCCGTGGGGCAACTCATAGTGGAATTGACCAATAAAGAGGATCGACAACGCAGCATGGATGAAATTATCGAGCATCTGCGTGAGCAAATACGTACCATCCCTGGAATAAAATCTTTTGAATTTAAAAAGATTGAAAGTGGCCCTCCAACTGGTTCCCCTGTAGAATTTAGAGTGCGCGGAGAATATCTGGAGGAATTACGACAGCTAACCGATTCGATTAAATCTAAATTGAATAGCATGGACGGGGTTTTTGATGTCAGGGATGATTTTGTGCCCGGTAAAAAAGAAGTGCAGGTTGTGGTGAATGAAGAGAAAGCCTCGCTCATGGGTTTAACCGTAGCGCAGATAGCTCAGCAGGTTCATCTGGCTTTCGATGGAGGGGTGGCTACACAATTGCGAGATGGTGAAGAAGAAATCGATGTAGTGGTGAAATATCATCCTGAGAGTCGCAAATACCTGAAAGACCTGGAAAACATCAAAATTGCCACACCACTTGGCACTATTATGCCATTAAAGGATGTGGCTCAATTAAACATCAAGCAAGGTTATGCGGTCATCCGACATGATGATTACAAACGAGCTATCACTGTGCGTGCCGACATTGATAAAAACAAAACCACAGGCCTTAAGGTGAATCAGGAAATTGCCCGGTACTTCTCACAAATCAGTCGCCGGTATCCGGGTTATGATCTGGTTTTTCGAGGTCAATTTGAAGAATTTAAGAAAGCTTTTAAAGATATGGGTCAATTATTTGCTCTGGGATTGATGCTCATGTATATCATTCTGGCTGGGCAATTCAAATCCTTTTTTCAACCATTAATTATTTTTATGGCCATTATTTTTGCTTTCTGGGGAGCAACCATGGGTTTACTGGTCATTGGCAGCCCATTTAATATTAACAATATGTATGGACTTGTGGCCCTGGCAGGGGTTGCTGTCAACGATTCGCTGGTTTTGATTAGCTTTATTAATGAGGCCCGCGAACAGGGGAAGCGCCGCTGGCGCTCCATTCTCCTGGCCGGTAAACTCCGATTGCGTCCAATCATTTTGACTACCATCACCACCGTCTTTGGATTGCTACCCATGGCTATGGGCCTGGGGGGCAAGTCAGATATCTGGAGTCCTCTGGCCAATGTCATGGTCTGGGGCTTGACCGTGGGCACTATCTTGACCCTTTTTTTAGTGCCATGCCTTTATGCTATTTTAGGCGACATTAAGCGTCTCGTCCTGGGCAGGCGTTTTATGGATGAAAAGGGCCGTATCATCAGTCGCATCAAACGAACCGTTGAGGTTAAATTAGAACCTGATGGAAAAGCGGACATTGTGAAAAAGCAGGAAGTAAAAAGATCTGATATTTAGGCAACGCTTTGTAATCAAGTATGTGGAATTTTTAAAAAATAGTGCTTTGGAGGATTTAAAATACCCGGTAACCCAACCGGCCGTGTTGTCATTATGAATAAGTATTTGCTTTTTATTTTTTTATTTATTAAAATGAATTAAACTTGAGTGGGACAAATTTAATGAATCTTTGTGAAGAAACTTTTGAAATATTAAAAGAACATT
>CAZMEG010000221.1:2548-6153 GCA_964565205.1 uncultured Cytophagia bacterium | reverse complement strand
ACTTCATCAACCACAAAGGAAAGGACTGCGGCTTTTTCTGGGGCTGTACCAATGATTCTTAAGCTTTTGATAGATGAGACTGCATGAGTAGCATACTCTAACAGCTCAGATTCATATGCAGTAATTTTGTCATAGCCCAAATTACATACATAATCAATGGCTGGCGCCAGACCAATGACCCCTTCGATATGTGGAGTGCCCGCTTCAAAACGATAGGGCAAATCATTGTAAATGGTCTTTTCAAACGTAACCGATTTTATCATGTCTCCCCCACCCTGATATGGGGGTAAAGTTTCCAGAATTTCTTCTTTAGCGTAAAGAATACCGATCCCGGTAGGTCCAAAAATTTTATGACCTGAAAATACATAAAAATCACAATCTAAATCCTGTACATCGATTTTCAGATGAGGAGCAGCTTGTGCGCCATCCACAAGCACCGGGATGTTCCATTTGTGAGCCTTACGAATAATCTCTTTTACCGGGTTAACCGTTCCCAGAGAATTGGAAACATGCACGATGGAAACAATTTTCACACGCTCGTTGAGCATTTTTTCAAATTCCTCAAAAATAAATTCGCCTCGATCATTGATAGGCACCACTTTCAACTTTGCGCCAGTCTGTTCACAGATAATCTGCCAGGGTACGATATTGGAGTGATGCTCCATGTGAGAGATCAAAATTTCATCGTTGGCATTTAAATATTGGCGGCCAAAAGAAGAAGCAACAAGATTAATCCCCTCCGTGGTACCACGAACAAAAATGATTTCTTTAGTGGAACGAGCGTTAATAAAATCTCTGATCTTACATCGAGTGGACTCATAGGCTTCGGTAGCTAATTCACTGAGAAAATGAACCCCTCGATGGATATTAGCGTTCTGGTTGGTATAGTACTCCATGATAGCGTCAATAACCTGCCTGGGTTTCTGGGTAGTAGCGGCGTTATCCAGGTAAATAAGTGGTTTATCATGGATGGTTCTATTCAGTATTGGAAAATCCTGACGAATTTTATAGACATCGAAGATAAGCCCCCTGGTGTGAGGCTTCTCTTCGATTACCGGTCGCTTGGCTGCAATTTCCATGTTTATTCAATAGCTTTAAGTTTTTCAATGAGTTTATCATCTAAGCCTTTACGAATGGGTTCAAGAGTGATATTTTCAATAACATCACTAATAAAAGCATAACGTAAAATAGCCAGGGCCATCTCCTCACTAATTCCCCGTGATCTTAAATAAAATAATGCCTCTTCATCTAATTGCCCGATGGTTGCTCCGTGTGTACATTTCACATCATCTGCATAGATTTCGAGTTGTGGCTTGGCATTAATGGAGGCATCATTGGTAAGTAATAAAGTTTTATTGGATTGCAAAGCATTGGTTTTTTGCGCATCGGGACGCACGAGTATTTTACCGTTAAACACCCCTCGAGCCTGGCCACCAAGTATTCCTTTGTACAATTCATTACTAAAACAATGCGGTTTGGCATGATCAATCATTGTATGATTGTCAATGTGCTGATTATCCTCACCTAAATAAAATCCCCATAAATGAGTTTCACAATATTCATCATTTAATAAAACATTTAAATTATTTCTCACCAGCGTTCCTCCCATATCCACATTAACACTGGCGTAATAACTATTTCTTTGCTGCTTTACCTGGGTGTTTGATATGTGAAACGCATGTACATTCTCTTCCTGGATTTTTATGTGATCGACATGAGCATTTTCTTCAACCACAATTTCTGTTACCAGATTATTGAAATACACATGTTCACCTAATCCATGGTAAGCTTCCACAATAGTAACCTGACTATTTTTCCCCACCACAAACAAATTACGCGGGTGAGTCATAAAGGTAATATCATCAGGCACTGATAAATTAATGACATGTAAAGGCTCCTCCACAGTAATATTTTCAGGGATAAATACAAAAACACCATCCGTTGTTAATGCCGTATTTAAAGCCGTAAAAGTTTCATTTTTAAAATTGGCATACTGGGCAAGATGTTGTAATATTAATTCCGGGTGATTTGTCAGCGCCTCTTTTAGATTTTCAATGATTACATTTTTTTCAGGAAGTGTAAACGTGGACAGCTTTTTATTAAATTGTCCATTAATAAATACCAAACAGTTTTCACGCAGACCCTCAAACGTATAGGGGTGTAAGTCGATTTCAGGAACCGAGTCGCTTTCTGTTAAAAGTTGAAATCGATGCTTCAAAAGCGGTGCCACGTTAGTGTATTTCCATTCTTCATTACGTGGGGTGGGAAAACCTAATTCAGCAAAACGGGATATCGCTGATTTCCTTATTTCATGAAAAGGCGTATCTTTACTACCATCCAGTTGACTTTCAAATATTTCAAATGTTTGAACAAACCAGCTTTTCGCATCTGCTTTGTCTAAATCCATCTTGTTCATTGATATTTCTACCTCTTTTTTGACTTACTAATTTTCTAATATCTTTATTGGAATAATGGAATATTGAATAAACGATTTCCAATCTCCACATACAAATTATACATACCTACTTGCAAAATCAAATCTTTTATCAGGCCGCCAGGGCTTCTTCTTTTAACCAATCGTAGCCCAATTCTTCCAGTTTCAGGGCCAGTTCTTTACCACCGGACTTCACAATTTTGCCATCTACCAGAACATGAACAAAATCGGGGACGATATAATTCAAGATTCTCTGATAATGGGTCACAACAACAAATGCATTATCATTACTGCGTAAAGTATTCACACCATTGGCCACTATTTTCAGCGCATCGATATCCAGACCGGAATCCGTTTCGTCAAGAATGGCCAGTTTTGGTTCCAGTACAGCTAATTGAAAAATTTCGTTTCGTTTCTTTTCGCCACCGGAAAAGCCTTCATTAATTGAACGATTGAGAAATTTTTCATCCATTTTTACCAGTTTAAGTTTCTCACGCACCAGAGCAAAAAATTCCATGGCATCGATCTTCTCCTCGCCCCGATATTCTCGGATTTCATTTAAAGCGGTTTTGAGAAAGTTAGCCATGGTAACTCCCGGAATCTCCACCGGATATTGAAAAGCCAGGAAGACCCCTTCCCGGGCCCTTTCTTCAGGTGACATCTCCAGAAGATTTTTTCCATTATAGATCACTTCGCCTTCTAAAACCTCATAATCCTCACGTCCAGCCAGGACATTGGCCAGCGTACTTTTACCGGACCCATTGGGTCCCATGATGGCATGAACTTCACCCGTCTTAACCTCCAGGTTAATCCCTTTCAAGATTTCATGACCTTCAACAGCAACTCGTAAGTTTTTAATTTTTAACATAAATATATTACTCCCTATTTTTAATTTTTTAACCTACACTACCTTCTAAACTGATTGCCAGAAGCTTTTGCGCCTCCACGGCAAATTCCATGGGCAATTCACGAAAAACTTCTTTACAGAAACCATTCACAATCAACGCCACAGCATTTTCTGTATCAATGCCTCGTTGATTGCAGTAAAAAATCTGATCTTCACCTATTTTGGTTGTCGTAGCCTCGTGTTCTACTCTGGCGGTTTTGTTATGCACTTCCAGGTATGGAAAAGTATGAGCGCCGCATTTGTCACCAATGAGCAAAGAATCAC
>CAZMEG010000221.1:1265-2538 GCA_964565205.1 uncultured Cytophagia bacterium | reverse complement strand
AAAAATTGCGAGCGTTTTCCGCATTATTAGCTACACGTACCAGGCCTCGATAAGAATTATTGCTGCGTCCGGCGGCAATGCCTTTGGAAACAATGGTACTGCGCGTATTTTTGCCCAGATGAATCATCTTGGTGCCGGTATCGGCCTGCTGATAATTGTTGGTTACGGCTACGGAATAAAATTCTCCTATGGTGTTGTCCCCTTTCAAAATGACGCTTGGATATTTCCAGGTAATGGCCGATCCCGTTTCTACCTGGGTCCAGGAAATTTTGGCGTTGTCTTCCAGGCAGATACCGCGTTTCGTAACAAAATTATAAATCCCGCCTCTACCCTGTTCATCGCCAGGATACCAGTTCTGTACGGTGGAATACTTGATTTCGGCGTCTTTGTGTGCAATCAATTCAACCACGGCCGCATGAAGCTGATTTTCATCCCGCATGGGGGCTGTACAACCCTCGATGTAGCTCACATAGCTCCCTTCATCAGCAATGATCAGAGTTCGTTCAAATTGTCCGGTTTTTGCCGCATTAATGCGAAAATAGGTAGACAATTCCATGGGGCAGCGCACACCTTTGGGAATGTAGCAAAATGAACCATCGGTAAATACAGCAGAATTCAGACTTGCAAAAAAGTTGTCTGTATAGGGAACTACCGATCCCAGATACTTCTTGACCAGATCAGGATGTTCCTGAATAGCCTCGGATATGGAGCAGAAAATAATTCCCAGCTTTTCCAGCTCCTCTTTAAAGGTGGTGGCCACAGAAACGCTATCCATGACAGCATCTACCGCTACCCCGGCCAGAAGTTTTTGCTCCTCAAGTGGAATGCCCAACTTCTCGAAAGTCTCACGAATCTTTGGATCAATCTCATCCAGACTCTTGGGCCTTTTTTCTTGCTTGGGTGCGGCATAGTAGTAAATATCCTGATAATCTATGGGACCGTAGTGAACTTTAGCCCAGCGGGGTTCTTCCATGGTAATCCAGTACCGGTAAGCCTTAAGCCGCCATTCCAGCATCCATTCCGGTTCGTCTTTTTTCTTAGAAATTAAGCGAATAATATCCTCGTTAAGCCCCTTTGGGGCAAAATCTATATCGATATCCGTAGTAAAGCCGTACTTGTATTCTTTAGTTGCCAGCTCTTCTATTGGATCAATGGTATTAAGTTCTTCAGGCATAAATCCCTCTCCTTAAAATTTTATAAAATATTTTCATACATTAAATCGACTAAGCAGCAAAGCTCTGGCCACAACCACAGGTTCGTTGTGCATTTGGAT
>CAZMEG010000221.1:0-1255 GCA_964565205.1 uncultured Cytophagia bacterium | reverse complement strand
GAAATTAAATCCTGTACCCATTAAACCATCAGAAAAATCAAGCACGGTGCCTTTTAAATATAAAGCACTTTTTGGATCCAAAAATATTTTTACTCCATTGGATTCAAACACATTATCATCTGGGCGCGGTTCCTTTTCAAGATCAAGAAAATAGGACAAGCCAGAGCACCCTCCTCCCTTCACTCCTACTCTTAATCCTACTTCTTCATCAGGATGCTGTTGTTGCATGATTTTTTTGATTTCATCAGCAGCTTTTTGAGTTAGACTTATCATTTTACACAACTCCTCCAGTTTTTTAACCCTGCAATTTTATGTTTTCTTAAATTATATATCAATAATTCCAGATCAAATCCTGTGAGCAGGAAGTTTTATTAATATCAGCCAGAGAGATCCCTGAAAGAAACAATTTTAATTGTCGCTGTATTTCCTTAAAAGGATCGCTAATATTACAATACTCCAATTGGACGCAGTTGCAATCGGCCTCACCAACACATTCAACGATTTCCACCGGCCCATCGATAGTTTCAATGATATCAGCAAGCGAAATATTATTTCCCTCTTTTGCTAAAATATACCCACCTTTTGCCCCCTGACAGGAACGAACAAAACCCTTGCGTGCTAACTGTTGTAAAATTTTTGCCATAATTTCCGAAGGAATTCGATATTTTTCAGAAATTTCTTTGGCACTCGTTACCCGGCCCTGGGGTTGGTTTAACATATGTTTCAAAGCAATGATACCATATTCCGCTTTTTTTGATAAACGTAACATTAAAATAGCTCCTTTAAATACGACTAAATAAGTCGGATTTAATATAATTAATAATTACTTTACTGTCAAGGAAATTTTTAAGAAAAATGTAAAACTTCGGTGGTAGTAAGTCTAATCTGAGGTTGCCCCAAAAAGTCATATTTTGCCTTACATTTAGATGCTGAACGGGAGCAAAAGCAGAAGGGATCTAGCATAATGGAACCTCTCTCGAGCCAAGAGAATGGGGCTTTATGGAGATGGATGGTCGCTGTATTTTTTATTTACCTCTCGTTCCAAAATTTTTTTGGGACGCCATTATTGAGAAGCTGAACTTCGGAGGAACGAGGTTTAATTTTTAAGCAACGGCATTTCTTGGTTTAACCTGGTAGCGAGTGAATTAAATGAGGGTAGAAAGATTAATGCTGGAGCATTGAATTAAAGTCCCTCTCTTTTAGGCAAAGAGAAGGGGATTCAGGGGGTGAGTTTGAAGAATGTACAAGGTAGATA
>CAZMEG010000220.1:0-6158 GCA_964565205.1 uncultured Cytophagia bacterium | reverse complement strand
TAGAAAAAGGATTAGTGTAAATATTATATTTGTTAAAATTTTTAAATCACAACCCGGGAGGGGTCATGCATTCCATATATGAACAAAGTTTGCAGAGGGATATTGATAAAATAAAAAGCAAAGTTCTTAAAATGGGCGAACTCGCCGAAGAGGCTCTGATAAATAGTCTGAAAGCATTGAATGAAAAAAATCAGCAAATTGCTTATTCAATCATTTTACGCGATAGATATATAGATGAATTTGAAAAAGAACTGGATCGTTTATGTCAGGAATTTCTAATACGACAGTTACCTGCGGCAGGCCATCTGCGTTTTGTTTATGCAGTCATCAAAATCAATAACGAACTGGAGCGGATTGGTGATTATGCAGAGAGCATAGCCCGTCATTTTTTAAAATTAAACACTGTAGAACCAAAGTTTACTTACAAAAAATTCAATGAAATAGCAAATTTATCCATTCCTATGTTGCGTAACGCCTTACAGTCATTTTCTGAACAGGATGTTGAACTGGCGAAAGCCACCATGAAAATGGAAGAGAAGGTAGATAATATCCGGTATAATATTCACAATGAATTAATGAATTTGCGGGAAAAAGGTAAAATCACTCTTGAAGCCTTACCATCCCTTATGATTATAACAAACCGGTTTGAAAGAGTTGCGGATCAGTCATGCAATATTTGTGAGGAAGTCCTTTACATGTGCACGGGCAAATATGTAAAACATGGTGGAGAAGAAATTTTTCGGGTGCTCTTTGTTGATGAACGTAACGCCTGTCGGGCACAAATGGCCGAGGGCATTGGCAAAGCGTTGGGGCTAAAACAGTTTGAATTTAGTAGTGCAGGAATTTCGCCTCAGCCGGTAGATGAGTTTACTATTCAATTTATGGCCGAAAAAGGCATAGATATTTCCCGGCAAAAGTCAAAATATTTAAATGAAATCGCCAATCTTGAAGATTATCAGGTGGTGATTTCTCTATGCGAAGAAGCAGACATTGCTTTTCCGGCCCCTCCTACCAAAACGGTGAGTATTCGCTGGCATATTAAAGATCCATCTCAAATAAAGGGACCCACCGAAAAAAAACGTAAGGCTTACGAAGAAACATACAAATTTCTGGATACACATATCCGGGATTTGGTTCAGGCGGTATTAGGGGATCATGAAAAAAATAAGGAGGAAGTGAAAAATGCTGAACAAATTTAAAAAAGTAAAATTTTCCATTTTCATGATTTTAATTCCGGTTTTTTTCCTGTTTGGTTGTGGCAGGAGGACTTCAGAAGGGGAGGCCGGGCATAAAGTAGTGATTCAAAATGCCGGGTCAGATACTATGGTGAATCTGGCACAGGCCTGGGCGGAAGCCTATGCTAAAATCGATACCACGGTTTCCATCGAGGTGGCCGGTGGCGGCTCCGGTACCGGAATCGCCGCCTTGATTAATGGCACGGTCGATATCGCCAATGCCAGCCGAAAAATGACCCCCGATGAAATTGAACGAACCAAGCAAAACACAGGTAAGGAACCCGTTGAATTTGTGGTAGGCTATGATGCCCTGGCCGTTTATGTCCACAGAGATAATCCTTTAGATGAAATCTCCCTGGAAGAATTAGCCGAGATTTATGGTGAAGGGGGAAAGATCACAAAATGGTCCCAATTAGGCATTAATTTTCCGGAGTGTAAAAATGATGAAATCATTCGCGTGAGCCGGCAATCCAATTCAGGCACTTATTTCTATTTTCGGGAACATGTTCTCGGTAAACGGGATTACAAACTGGGATCACGAGATATGCAGGGTTCCAAAGACGTGGTGGAATTGGTAGGCCGAACACCGTGTGCTATTGGTTACAGCGGGATGGGTTATGCTACCGACCGAGTCAAAATGCTAAAAATTTCGCGAAAAAAAGGGGAACCGGCCTATGCCCCGACTATGGAAAACGCACTGAACGGCACTTACCCCATAGCAAGACCCTTACAAATGTATACCCTTGGTAAACCCACCGGTGCCATTAAGAAATACCTGGAATGGATACTTTCCGATGAAGGTCAAGAAATTGTGGCCAGGATGGGTTATGTACCCTTGCCGAAGGAACAACGGGAGTCGCTTCTTCAAAGTCTGGTCGAGGAAACCGAATAAATGCTAAAAAGGTCGCAGTTCGAACGATTCTCAGAGTTTGTCATCGAGTGGATTATTCGTTTATGTGGAATTAGCGCTATTATTTTTATATTTGGCATTTTTTTCTTTGTTTTTCGAGAAGGTTCTGGTTTTCTTTTTCATGGTTTAAATATCAAAGAGTTTTTTACCAGTCCTGAGTGGTATCCCACCTCATTAACTCATAAAAGATATGGCGCCCTGGCTTTAATTGCTGGGACAGTTAGTGTAACATTTTTATCCATGAGTATTGCGGTGCCATTTGGTTTGGGGGCGGCAATTTTTATCTCGGAATTCTGTAGTGCCCGGTTGAAAGAAACCTTTAAGATTGTCATCGAATTACTTGCGGCCATTCCTTCGGTGGTGTGGGGCTTTATTGGTTTAACCATCATGAATGAGCTTATCATCGAAATTTTTCATGCTCCCATCGGATTAACTGTTCTGAACGGTGGGATTATCTTAGCCTTGATGAGCGTACCAATCATCGTTTCCATTGGCGAGGATGCTTTAAAAGCGGTTCCTGATTCCTATCGGGAGGCTGCCGAGGCCCTGGGAGCCACCCGCTGGCAGGTGATTTACCGAGTCTTGTTACCCGCAGCTAAAAATGGCCTGTTAGCGGCCGCTTTGCTTGGTGTGGCCAGGGCTATCGGTGAGACTATGGCAGTGCTAATGGCCACAGGCCATGCGGTTAAAATTCCCACAAGTCTTCTGGATTCGGTGCGCACTTTGACCGCTACCATCGCCGCTGAATTAGGTGAGGCGCCCGTACATTCTGAGCACTATCAAGTTTTGTTTATTATTGGCATTCTTCTTTTTACCATTACCTTTATTGTTAATTTAATAGCCGACTTAATTGTAAAAGGGATACGGAATCAATAAAATGAATGGAGATCTGGTAACACAGGAACAACAAGAATTACTGATTCAACAACTTTTTACCGAAACCCCACTGATTCGAAGAAAAAGAATTGCTGAGAAACTGGCAAAATTTGTTTTTATGTTAATGACAGTTTCGATGATTGTCCCTTTAATTTTGATCGTTGGCTATTTATTTTACAAAGCCATGCCGGTTCTTTCCTTAGACTTTTTATTAAAAAATCCCACTCACGGAATGCGTGCAGGGGGTATCTGGGCACCATTCCTGGGCACCATGTATCTGGTAGTCATATCGTTGATGGTTTCCGCTCCCATTGGCGTTCTGGCGGCCGTCTATTTAAACGAATATGCAAAAGAGAACTGGCTCACCCGCATAATCAATCTGGCTGTGGTAAATTTAGCCGGAGTGCCCAGCATTGTACATGCCCTGTTTGGATTAGGTGCCTTTGTTTTATTTGCGGGCATGGGTAAGTCTATCCTTGCGGCTTCATTAACTCTGGCCATTATGACTTTACCGGTGATCATCGCCAGTACAAAAGAAGCTCTGGCGGCGGTTCCTATGGCTTTTCGACAGGCCTGCTGGAATATGGGCGCCAGCCGATGGCAGACCATAAAAAAGATCGTTTTACCCAATTCCATCAGCGGTATTCTTACCGGTATCATTCTGCAGGTGTCACGAGCCGCGGGTGAA
This sequence comes from uncultured Cytophagia bacterium, assembly GCA_964565205.1. Classification (GTDB taxonomy): domain Bacteria; phylum Zhuqueibacterota; class Zhuqueibacteria; order Oceanimicrobiales; family CAZMEG01; genus CAZMEG01. The sequence goes on along the minus strand of CAZMEG010000220.1, from coordinate 2,449 downwards.
ACCGCTCCCATCATGTTTACCGGAGCGGTATTTTATAAGGCTATTCCTGAAGGAAATATTTTTGCCTATGGACTTTTTGATCAATGTATGGCCCTTTCCATGCATCTTTTTACCATATCCACGCAGGTACCCAATGTACCGGAACCTATACCGTATGGTACAGCCGTAGTGCTTTTAGGAAGTGTTCTATTGGTCAATGCGATTTCGATAGTAATACGAGCGTTCTTAAGGGCGAGAAAAAAATGGTAATCGAGTACAGATGAGCCATTCAGTTAAAAAAGTTGAAATAGCCAATCTTCGAGTCTGGTATGGTGCAAAGGAAGTTTTGAAAGGGATTTCACTGGATGTCTATGAAAATGAAATTTTTGGCATTATTGGGCCTGCCCAATCTGGTAAAACCACTTTATTAAAAACCATAAATCGAACCATCGATTTTGAATCGGGGGCAAAAGTAAAGGGCACAGTAAAAGTGGATGGCGTAGATGTTCTTAAAGTAAAAAATGTCTATGCCCTGCGCAGAAAAATAGGCATGGTTTTCCCGTTACCGGTGGGTTTGCCCCTGTCCATTTATGATAATGTGGCCTTCGCTCCTCGAGTAGCCGGCATACGGGACAAACGAAAACTGGACGAAATCGTAGAGCGGTGTCTGAGGCAGGCGGCCCTCTGGGATGAAGTGAAAGATCGTTTACATACCCTCGGAACCAGACTTTCGGGTGGCCAGCAACAGCGACTGACCATAGCCCGGGCCCTATCCCACGATCCTGAAATCCTCTGTCTGGATGAATTTTCCATCGCTGTAGATCCCGTGACTACCATGCGCATTGAGGACGTGTTAAAAGAATTGCGTTCAAAAATGACCATCATACTGGTGACCAACCTTGTGCAGCAGGCACGGCGTCTGGCTGATCGCACCGCTTTTTTATTTAATGGGGAATTGGTGGAAGTGGATCGTAACGAAGTGATCTTCAATACTCCGGCCAATAAGTTGACCTACGATTACGTGAATGGAAATTTTGGATGAGTTCACAGAAGTATAGTATAGAAACCGAAAGGTTAAATCTCTGGTACGGCGATTTTCAGGCACTTATTAATATAAATTTAAAAATATCTTATGGTCGCATAACAGCACTCATCGGTCCTTCAGGGTGCGGAAAAACGACTTTGTTGCGATGTTTTAATCGAGTCAATGAACGCTATGGTAATGTAATTACTACAGGGACGGTTAAAATCCTCGGAAAAAATATTTATGAACCTGATGTTTCGTTGCCCGAACTCCGTAAACAGGTGGGTATGGTATTTCAGCGACCCAATCCCCTGCCCATTTCGGTTTACGAAAATATTGTTTTTGGAATGAAAATTCATTCTGGCTTTGGTCGGTTAAAAAAATCGAGTCTGGATGAGATGGTGGAAAAAGCTCTGCGCGAAGTATTTCTCTGGGATGAATTAAAAGACAAATTGAACATGAAAGCCACCCGCCTGCAACTGGAACAGCAACAAAAACTATGTATCGCCCGTTTGTTACCGCTTAAACCTCAAATAATTTTAATGGATGAACCGTGCTCCACCCTGGACTCAAACGCCACCCTGGCTATCGAAGAACTCATGCTCAGTCTGGCCGGTAAGTACACCATTGTGGTGGTCACCCATAATATGGCTCAGGCAAGACGAGTGAGCCACGAATGTATTTTCATGTACATGGGCGAAATAATTGAACACAGTCGCACCGAAGAGTTATTTCTTACCCCGAAAAATCAAAAAACTGCAGATTATATCGAAGGAAAGTATGGATAGTACTTGCATTTAATCGACATTCTTCATAAACTTTACTGAATATATTGAGAATATAAGCCAACTATTTTATTCACTATTTTAATGTTGAAGAATTATTCTGGTTAAATTAATTGAGAGTTTAAACCAATAAGACTGTACTTATTATCATAAGCTAACAATAAGGGAAAATATATGCCGGTGTTTATTCGTTTAGCCAAGTTAACCGAACAGGGGGTGAAAAATATTAAAGATTTGCCTAAAATGCTGGAGGAAGCAAAAAAGATAATGGAAGATAACAATAGCAAGCTTTTGGCTGCTTACACTACACTTGGCAATTATGATCTTGTGGCAATTATTGAAGCTCCCGATGCCCACACCGCTGCAAAAGTCAGCGCCTTGATTGCTGCCAAAGGAAATTTCCGTGCTGAAACCCTGGCGGCTGTACCCGTTCAGGAATTCATTGAATCCTTGCGATAATAGATTAAACTCACTCACAAGCGTAGCCTCTCGCATTTCATTTCAGGATCATTATCCCTGCCGCGGAAAATCTAAATAAACGGGACAAACTGAGATAGAAGCTAAAAATAAGTCCAAAAACCGCTATCAGGGACCAAATTTAATAGGGCTTCACAAAACTTAATGAGCATAGAAGGATTAATGCTGGAGCATTGAATTAAAG
>CAZMEG010000219.1:0-6170 GCA_964565205.1 uncultured Cytophagia bacterium | reverse complement strand
CAACGGAGCCGCAGAATACCTATAAGCCTGGAGATGGACCTCAAAGCCGGTTTAATCGGCGTCTCTCCTTAAAAATTGCCTCCATCGATTCCCTTGCATTTACACAAAGTATAACTTCCGAAAAAAAATTTCTCTCTGTTAGAGAGGTGGCAATTCAAAAGCAGGTGAATCTTCCGATCATTCAGAAGCGGGCTCATGCAAAAAACTTATTTCCGTTAAATTTTCTTCTGGGTTCACTTATTTTAGGTGGCATCGTGATTCTGGGGCTTTTATTTAGAAAACGAATCAACGGTATTAAAATTAACCTGTCTCTTTTAAATATTTTAAAAAGCAAAGAATCAGTAAATGGTTCCCTGGAACCTTGGCAAACTCAGGAATTTATTTCAGCAAAGATTGCCTCGGATACTCCTTTAAAAATGGGTTTTGATCTGTCACCTTCTGGTAATGAAGCGCAACAACAAAAAATTTCCGTAACAGAAAATCCTACCCTGGAAATAGAGACTCCTGCGGACAATAACGCCACCAAAACTTTCGTGGGGGGAGTGCGCAGAGTAGAACGCATAGGTCGCTATCTATTGGAAAAAGAGATAGGTCGGGGTTCCATGGGAGTGGTTTTTCAAGCGTGGGACCCGAAGCTGGATCGTAAAGTGGTCATTAAAAAGCTGGCACTGGATATAAAAATCAAGCCGCTGGAGTTGCAAAAGTTAAAAGAAAGGTTGCTCCGGGAAGCCCGGACCGCGGGAAGATTAAATCACCCAAATATTGTTACCATTTATGATGTGGGTGAAAGTGCCCGGTTTGCTTACATTGTAATGGAATATCTGAACGGACAAAACTTGAAAACGATTCTTAATCGTGAAGGTAAAATTGATTTAAAACGCACATTTAACATTGTTCGACAGATTTGTCTGGCTTTGCAATTTGCCCATGCTCACCAGATTATTCATCGAGATATTAAACCTTCTAACATAATTTTGTTAGAAGAAGACCAGGTTAAAGTAGCCGACTTTGGTATCGCCAAGTTACCCAATTTTGAAACCATCACCGATGAAGGAAGTGTGGTGGGGACTCCTTATTACATGTCGCCCGAACAGATTGAAGGTCGGCCTGTGGATGGGCGCTCGGATATTTTTTCTCTGGGAGTTTTGATGTATGAAATGCTAAGCGGAATTCGTCCCTTCGATGGCAACACCCTGCCCACCATCATTTACAAAATCATCCATGAATCACCGACACCTTTAACCATACAGGATCAAAGTTTGCCGGATCGCGTGGATGAAATTCTTAACAAAATGTTAGCTAAAGACATGGATGAACGTTACGCTACCGTGACTGAATTACTGAGCGAGCTTGATAATTTCGAAAATGATCTGTAGCAATTGTCATCATCAAAATCCAGCCAATAAGAAATTTTGTGAAAGATGCCATGAAAAGCTTTATGTGGCTAAGCTTAAGATAAACTTTGCCAGTGGAGCAGAAAAGACCGTCTTTCTTTTTCCTCAAGATTATTCCATCGGTCGTGATCGTTCCAACGAGTTATTCATTCCCGATGAATCGATTTCCCGTACCCATGCCTATTTAAAATACGAAGACGGGAAATTTTTTATCAAAGATCTTGGTAGTAAAAACGGAACCTGGTGCAACCATCAGCTCATTGATCAAAAAATACTGGAAAATTTAGATTGTCTGCAACTTGGCAGCACTCTTCTCTATTTTTATGACGATAAAAATCTGCCCGAACATACTTTCCAGGCTACCGAAGAGGCGGTTCAAGAAGAATTATTTAAATTAGTTCATAAAAGACGAACGCGTGCTTCCCTGCAAGAGGTGCTTCAAACTCTCCTCGATCTGGCTATCCGACTTTTACATACGGAAGTCGGTAGTATTTATTTGCTGAATCAGCGCACCGGAAAACTCGAATATTTTGTAGGTCGAAACCACCAGAACCAAAGTGTGTCCGAATCCGAATTCCAGGCTAACTGGGACCTTTTGCAGAGTTGTATAAGGAGAAAGACACCTTTATTTTTAAATGCCAGAGGCGCCATCAAAACCATGGAAGGAAATTCGAGTCTCGAAAAGTGCATCTGTCTGGCTGTACCTATTTTAGTAACAAAAAGAGATGATCAACAAGAATTGCCTAAAGAAGAGATTATTGGCCTGTTTTATTTTTTTAATATATCAAAAAATAAGCCCATCACGCCGGCAAAAAATAAAACTTTGTTTACCCTCATAGACCAGGCTGCCGCGGCTCTCGAAACCGAGACACTTTTTGAGAAAGTCAGAGAAAAGAAGAGGATTGAACAGGAGCTTGCTCTGGCTAAGAAGATTCAGGAAAAATTATTGCCCGCCACCAATATACATCTTGAACATTTTGAAGTGGCCGCCTATGCTAAATCCTGCGAAGCCGTGGGTGGCGATTATTTCGATTTTGTTCCTGTTGAGGCAAAGAAACTCTGTGTGACCATTGGCGACATTTGCGGGAAAGGCGTACCCGCGGCTTTACTCACGGCTACCCTGCAGGCTGCCATTCGCATGCAACTGGAATACACCCACAGGCCTGAACAAATTTTGCGTAGTGTTAATCGGCTGCTGGTAAATAGCACCCTGGAATCGATTTTTTTAACCCTGTTCATTGGAATTTTTGATTTAGAAAAAAATAAACTAATTTATGTAAATGCCGGTCACCCCTCGCCTATTTTAATCAGCAAAAATTCTCGTTTGCAGGAATTACGCAGCACCACCACAGCGGTGGGTATTATTGAAAACCTTTCCGAACACCCCAAGGAAATTGATTTTCAGATTGGCGATTTTTTGTTTCTGTACACCGATGGACTCATTGAAAGTCGAAATATGAAAAAGGAATTTTATGGGAGGCAAAAACTTTTTGATTTGTTTAACAGAAATTTGATTTCTCAGGCAAAAAAAATCCTTCAACCAAACAACTGCATAAACATCATTAATCAGGATATTGAAAAATTTACCACAGGAGTAGGACAAACCGATGACCTGACGATGCTCGCCTTAAGACGAACTGGATGAAGGAAGCCCCCTGTTTGTACCAAAATAGGCTAATTGAATAGGTCAGAAATGACGATAAAATTTAAAGGAGATTTTATTTGCAAAGATTTTACAGAACCGCTCTCATCTCGATAGCGTTTATTTATTTTGAGATGAGGGGTTCCCAGAAAAAAGTTTTTTATTTATTTTTTTGCGTTTTATGTATTGCCAGTAATTTAATTGCACAGGAGTCGAGTGAACGGGCAAAATATTGGGTATTTTTTAAAGATAAACCTGTAAGCAAACAATTATCAAAAGCTGCCATTATTCAACAAGTCAGAAATGAAATATCTCCCAGAGCTCTAAAAAGAAGAGCCAAAGTTAAACCCCCTGCTCAGTTAATTGATGAATATGATTTTCCGGTAAGTCAGGATTACCTGGCGATTTTATCCAGTAAAGGCTTTAAACCCATCGTGGTTTCCCGCTGGCTTAATGCAGCCAGTTTTATGTTGACCTCCCGGGACATCCAAGAAATCAAAAAATTGCCTTTTGTTAAGAAAATTCAGCCGGTGGGTGTCGGTCGTATTAAATTGACACCTTTAAGAAATCAATTCCAAAAAGTAGACCTATTCAAGGATCAGCAGTTGAAATTTGATTACGGGCCTTCGCTTATTCAAAATGCCCTGATCAATGTTCCTCAGGTGCATGAACTGGGAATTACCGGCCTGGGCATCTGGATCGGCATGCTGGATACGGGTTTTCGTTATCGTGACCACGAAGCTTTTAAAAAGCTTCGTGTCCTGGCTGAACGGGATTTTATCAACAACGATGACGTGACGGAAGACCAGCCGGACCAGGATCCTCCAGGGCAACATAATCATGGTACCGAGACTCTTTCGGTCATAGGAGCCTTCAAAGATGGACAGTTGATCGGTACGGCTTTTAATGCCAACTTTTTGCTGGCCAAGACAGAGATTGTCGCTGAAGAGATTCGTCAGGAGGAGGATTTCTGGGTGGCAGGATTAGAATGGATGGAAAGAAAAGGCGTTGATGTGGTATCCAGTTCCCTGGGTTATTTAGATTTTTATCAGCCTTCGCAGATGGATGGCAATACAGCCGTGACTACGATTGCTGCTGATATTGCCGTTAGCAAAGGTGTTGTGGTAAACAGCGCTGGTAATGAACGGCAGACACCCTGGCATATCATCATTTCGCCAGCGGATGGCGACTCGGTGATTGCCGTGGGTGCGGTGGATGAACACAATAATCTGGCCACATTCAGTTCGGTGGGGCCTACCGCTGACGGTCGCATTAAACCGGATGTGGTAGCCATGGGAGTTAATGTTTACACGGTGTATCCGCCTTCAGGAAAAAATCCAGAAATTAATCGATATGCCATGGTTAGTGGTACATCTTTTTCCTGTCCACAGGTAGCAGGCCTGGCTGCCCTGGTGCTTTCGGCTCATCCTTTTCTAACACCCATTCAGGTTCGGGATGCTTTACGCCTGACCGCTGATCGGGCCACCCGGCCCGATACATTATATGGCTGGGGACTGGTAAATGCTCTGGATGCCATCTTATTTCACGGGACGGCTTTCAGCAATTTACCCCAGGTGAAAGTAAATAATAATACATTGGAAATCAGTATTAAAATTCTATCAAAACACGGAGTGAATCCTGAGCAGGTGAAATTAATTTATTCGCTCGAAACCGGAAATTTTAACCAGCAAGTATTTATGACACCCGGCCTGGAACCTCATCAATTTACTGCCGCGATTCCGCAGTCGGTTGTTGAGGGTAAAACCCTTCATTTTTATTTTATGGCTACCGATTCCAGTGGCGCGGTGGCCTTGCATCCCTACAATGCTCCGGATTCAACATTTACAGTGAATGAAGCAGGGGTGCTGGTTGAACCAGAATTTGGACCCGTCCCTGAACGTTTCGAACTGCTTCAAAATTATCCTAATCCATTTAATAATACCACTATAATTACATTTAGAATTCCAGAGACGGCCAGAGTGTCCCTGGAAATTTACAATTTACTTGGTCAAAGGGTACGAACTTTAATCAATAATGAACCTAAAAAGGCCGGGCAGGAACAGATACGCTGGGATGGCAGAGACGAGTCAGGTCGTGCCCTGCCTTCAGGTGTCTATTTTTATCGATTACGCTCGCAGCATTTTTCCAGTATAAAGAAAATGATCCTGGTCAAATAATATTCAAAAAATCAAAGGAGTGATTTTACAGTGAAAAGGAAGTTTCGCATTGCGCTGGCTCTGGGTGGGGGCGGAGCCCGCGGTTGTGCTCATATAGGTGTGTTAAAAGTTCTGGAAAGAGAAAATATTAAAGTGGACCTCATCGCTGGCACCAGCATTGGGGCAGTGGTGGGTTCTATTTATGCAATTACGGGTCAGGTGAAAAAAGTCGAAGAGCGGTTTAACTTATTTTTGAAGAGTGAAGAATACAAGAAAAGTGGATTAGAACTGTTCAAAAGAAAAGAGCCGGCGGAAAACTTTTTTGGGCAGGTAGCCACCTATGTGAAAGAACGTATTGTGGTGAATTTAGCTCACAGCAAAACCTCCCTGGTAGGTGGCTGGCGATTGCAACAGGCCATGGAATTTCTCATACCTAAAGGTAGAATCGAGGAAACCAAAATTCCTTTTGTTGCCGTAGCTTCCAATTTAGTGAATGGGGAGCAGGTGGTATTCATGGAAGGAGATTTACAGGAAATTGTAACCGCAAGTTCCTCAATTCCCGGATTTGTCCCTCCTTATGAATTAAATGGTTACCTGCTGGTCGATGGTTCGGTAGTTTGTCCCATTCCGGTTGAACCGGCCAGACAGTTAGGGGCGGAAATTGTCATCGCTGTGGATGTGGGTCAGGACCTTAATAGTAATCCTGATATTAATAACGTGATCAACATTATCTTCCAGACCAATCACATGACCGCCCGGCATTATAACCTGCATCTACTGCAATTTGCTGATGTGGTTATTCGCCCGGAAGTGGGAAAAGTGCACTGGTCCGAGTTTAAGTTATTAAATTATTTAATTGAAGAGGGAGAAAAAGCCACGGAAAAGGTTTTACCACAAATTAGAAAGGTACTTCGTGCAAAACAAAACTTCTTGCGGAAATTTTTACTTCCTATTTGAAAAACCTGTTATATCATATAT
>CAZMEG010000218.1:0-6171 GCA_964565205.1 uncultured Cytophagia bacterium | reverse complement strand
GGATCTGGAAGAGGCCGATGGTGCCCAGGATATTGGGCAGGTTTACGGTGTGCTTAGTCCTGGTGCTGGTTCAGAAAATGGGGTGGTGGAAGACATGTTCTGGGCCTCCAATGAAATCAATATGCTGGTGAATAATTCTGAAGTTGTAGCCTTCACACCGGATACCAAACCTAACAGCCGGGCCAATTCCGGGGCTGATTCCCATATCCGAATTGCCAACTTCAGTGAAAGAGATACTGTTATGCATTTTACCGTTACCACAGATATTAAACAGACGGGATTTCCGGTATTCACAGGCTTGGAACAAATTTTTACCAATTCACCGATAATCACCGATTTAAATAACGATGGGCAAAAAGAAATTCTCTACAGCAGTCGTTTTAACGGCAAAATTTATGTAACTAATTTTGATGGCTCTAAGTTTATTTCCAACGCCGATGTGGCTGTTATAAATAGTGTAAATGGCAAAAAAACAGAATTTCCTGTAGCCCTGTTTGCCGAACCGGAAAATGAAATTCTCTTCTCTCCTGCTGTAATTCCACTCACCAATAAAAAAGCTGTGGTTGCGGTAACGGAAAATGCCGTCTCGGTTTATCTTCCAGAAGATCAGGATGGCGATGGACGCGCAGACCTTTTGTTTTCGAGAAACTTTCAGGTAAATCTTACCACGCCAGCCTTAATAACCAATATTTCCGGGGCGTCTTACCAAATTGTAGTTGGAACATCCAATGGAAAGATTGTAGTAATAAATCTCGATAATACGATCCTATTTACTCAACAGGTAAGTTCGAGAACAGTTTTAGGATTGGCTGAATTTGGTACGGGTAAAATTGCCTATGTTACAGAAAATGGAGAAATTGGGCTCCTTAACAGTCAAGGAGAACGCGTCTGGAGCCGAGAGCAAAATGTCTTTGTTTCCCGAGCTCCAGTAGTATGTGATTTGAACAATGATGGAAAACGGGAGGTTCTGGTTCTTGGCGATCAAGGTGATTTATTTGCCCTGGATGAGACAGGCAATGCCATGCCGGGTTTCCCTGTAAAAACCGGTGTAAAAGTAACTTCGCAGATGGCTATTGGAGATATCGACCAGGACGGTTATTTTGAAATTTTATTTGCTGGAGAAAATAAACTCTTTGCTTACAGTCATACGGGATTTTTACAGGACAATTTCCCCGTTGAAATTGGTAAATCCCGGACCGGACCAAAAGATTTAACCTTTTCTTCACCAGTCGTGCTTGACCTGGATGGGGATGGATTAAAAGAAGTGATTATCGGTTCCCAGAGTCACAGAATCGAGGCCTATCACATAAACGGGCGACCTGTGGAGGGTTTTCCATTACCGGCTGGCAATAAGGTGAACTCTACCCCCACTGTAGATGATCTGGATAACGATGGCGACCTGGAACTTGTGGTCACTGCAGATGATGGTTTCCTTTATGTCTGGGATTTGTCCTTAACTTTTAATGCACAAAATATTTCCTGGGGTAGCTTTTTACACGATGAAAGACATACCAGTGCCACCCTTGAAAGTTTAACCCCTCAGCCTGCCAGTGAAAAGATTTTGCCACCGAATTTTGTTTACAATTATCCAAACCCTACTGAAGGAGATTTCACCACAATTCGCTACCGTCTGAACCGGCCGGCTAAAGTCTCTATTAAAATTTACGATTTAATTGGGAAGCTTGTAGCAGAACTTAAGGGACCCGGTTTTGCCAATACCGAAAATGAAGTAGTGTGGCAAATCAAAAATGTGGAAAGCGGGGTGTATCTGGCCCGAGTCGAAGCCGAATCTGAAACCGGTAAAGAAGTTGCCATCTTTAAAATTGCTGTGGTAAAATGAAATTTTACTTTCTTCAGAAGGATTTTCCAGTTTCTGTCTGGGGATCTCTTAATCAAAAGTAGCGGGAGTATGTCATGCAAAAAAAAGGCTATTTATTCTTAGCAATAGTAGTCTGGTTTTATCTAACCGTTCCAGCCCAGGCTCAGCCAGAAGAATACAATCATCCAGAACTTAAATGGTTCACCATTGAAACCAAACATTTCAATGTACATTTTCATCAGGGGGCGGAACGCACGGCCAAAGTTGTGGCTAAAATAGCTGAAGAAATTTACGAACCCGTTACCACGCTTTACCAGTTTCACCCAAAAACCAGATACCATTTCATTATTCGAGATCACGATGACTACTCCAACGGGGCTACCTTTTTTTATGACAACAAAATCGAAATCTGGGCCACACCCATGGATTTTGAACTGCGTGGGACTCACAACTGGTTGAGAAATGTGGTTACCCATGAATTTACCCATATGATTTCATTACAGGCCGCCCGTAAAATCACCCAGCATATACCGGCCTTTTATTTGCAGGCCATCGGGTATGAAGATGAACGTCGCCAGGATGTTTTGCATGGCGGACCCAATGTGATTACTTCTTACCCCATTGCCATGACAGTGATTCCGCCGTGGTTTGCCGAAGGCATTGCCCAATATCAAATTCCAGGCCTGGAATATGATACCTGGGATTCCCATCGTGATATGATTTTACGTACTGCCACACTGGATAACAAACTGTTGAGCTATAATGAAATGAACGTCTTCGGTAAAAACAGTCTGGGTAATGAAAAAGTTTACAATCATGGCTTCGCCTTCGTTTCTTATCTGGTGGATCAATACGGATTGGAGACCCTTCGTAAGCTTCCAAAAACCATGAAAGGCTTTTTTCGCTTTTCTTTTGACAAAGCTTTAAAAAAAGTCACCGGAAAAGGGGCTTTAGAATTATATAAAGAATGGAAAGAATATCTTAAAGTTAAGTATACGCAGCAAAGTCAGGAAATTTTAGCCCACCGCGTAGAAGGGTCTATTTTGGAGAGTAAAGGAATCAGTAATTTGCACCCTGTTTGGTCTCCCGATGGGACAAAAATCGCGTACATTACTAATAAAGGTAACGACTACCTGTCCCAAACCAGACTTGTTGTGCGTGATATGACTGACGGCAGGACCAGGACAATTAGCGGGGGAGTGCACTTCGCCATAAGCTGGTCGCCCGATGGCTCTAAAATTGCATACGCACATAAACGAGCTCGTAGTAAAGGCGGTTCTCATTTTTATGATATTTACATTTATGATTTCACCACAAAAAAGGAGCGCAGACTTACTTTCAGTTTGCGCGCTCATAGCCCCAACTGGTCTAAGGATGGTAAAAAACTCGTTTTTGTTGTAATCAGGGATGGGACAGATAATCTGGGAGTCCTGAATCTTGATAATCCGAAATTAAAGATCGTCACTTCATTTAAAAATGGAGAACAGATTTATAATCCCCAGTGGTCTCACAACGGAAAACTTGTGCTTTTTTCCATGTCCAGTGGTAACGGCCAGGATATCTATTTAATGGACCTGGCAAAAGGGACCCTTTCCGCCGTTCTGGATGATCCGGCCGATTCCAGAGATGCTGTGTTTGCTCCCGATGGCAAGACCATCTATTTTAGCTGGGACAAGACAGGTATTTTTAATATCTACTCTAAGAATTTATTTACCGGTAAAGTAACTCAGTGGACCAACGTAATTGGTGGGGCGTTTATGCCCTCGGTGAATGCAAAAGGCGATCTTGTTTATTCTTTATTTACCTCAGGCGGTTATAAGATAGCTTTGCTTACCAGTCCAAAACCGGTGGAAGAAAATCAATCCAGATACTTAACCTTGAAAGACGGAATTCAATTTGCCTCAACGGAATCGACTGTGCCTTTAAACTCTATTGAACCCATTAATATTCATAATTTTAATGATTCCCAAATTCCAGATTTTGAAGTAAAACCTTATCACAATCAATACTCACACATATCTTTTTTGCCCAGAGTCATGATTGATTATGGTACTTTAAAAGCAGGTTCTTACCTTTATTCCTACGATATTTTAAACAAATACGGATTCTTAGCTGGTTTCGATTTCAATAAGCATGGGGATTACGACTTGTTTGCTTTACTGGAATACCGAAATTTAGGCCCCACGCTATTTTTAGAGGCCTATAATAAAGTCGAACATACCAAAATTCCGGTTGATTCGACCGAACGTTTACGTCGTGGGGTAATTGATCGGGAAATTTCAGATAAATTTAGATATAGCCTTCTGGAAGTCGATGCCGGGACTCGTTTCAAACTTAACGATACCGATATGTTGCAAGCTGCTTTCATTTTCAGTCGTTACAGCACCAGAGTGAAATTCATTGATGGCGGCCAGGAAAATTCATTTGGTTTCACTTATTTTATTGGAAGAGATTTTTCCCTTAAATATACACATAAAAATATTAAACCTGCGGTGAATTCGGAAATTAATCCGGTTGGAAGAGCTTTTACAATTGCTTACGACCGGGAATTCAACAAATTCCTGATCGGCTTCGAGGTGAACGATCCTTTTAGTCCGGAGATTTTCGCCCCTTACAATTATAATAAATTCACTCTGGACTGGAATGAATATATTGGACTGCCAATTGCAAATCATACTTTTAGTATTAATGTCCAGGCAGGGTATATCGATGCTCGTGTAGATAGCTTTTTCAATTTTTTTGCCGGTGGATTGTGGGGTAACAGAGGGTATCCCTTTTTCAGTATTGAGGGAAGAAAAATGCTCCTGGGCAGAGCAACTTATCGATTCCCATTGGCTAAACATCTTGATTTTCAATTTTTACATCTTTATTTTGATAAAATCTTTTTAGGATTGTTTTATGACTATGGGAATGCATTTAATGGAGGCCTTAACTTCGATCAGTTTAAATCCAGCGTAGGATTTCAGTTGCGGATGGAAACTTTTTCGTTTTATTCCTATCCAACAAAAATATTTTTTGATGCTGCCTACGGATTGGACGAATTTGAAAGTGCCAGCCAAAAATATGGCAAAGAATGGCGTTTTTATTTTGGCTTATCCTTTGGCTTCATGGATTAAAATGCAGGAGATTGTGTTATGCGTTTCATGACTTTGTTCCTAATATGTAGTCTGTGGGTCGGCAGTGTATTTGCCGTTGAAAAAAATAATGCCCAAAAAGCTTTGACCGAAAATCATCATCGACCCTCGATAAAATTAGCCACACAAAATTATCTGCATAATTATCAGGAAACCAAATTACAGCTCCATAATTCCCGAAAAAAATCTATCACTAAAGCGGTGCTTTTGTCTGCATTTATTCCGGGTGGGGGCGAATTTTATCTTGGTTCTTATTTAAAGAGCCTACTCTTTGTGGGTGTTGAGGCGGCTTCCATTGGTGGATTTGTTCATTTTCATAATAGGGGCGAGAGTTTAGAAGCTGCTTTCCAGCGTTACGCCGATGAGAACTGGAATCCGGATGATTACTGGGACTGGCTTTCACAGATTAGTGGAATTCCAAGAGATGACATGGATGCTTTACGTGAATTTGAACGGAACAATTTCAGCCATTTTCTACCCGAACAAAAGAACCAGCAATATTATGAAAATATCGGCAAATATGATCAATTCAACGTCGGCTGGAAAGACACCAACAATGGAGGCGCACGTGATTCGGCCCTGCGTGAAAAATACACTTTGATGCGTAAAGATGCCAATGACAATTTTAAGCGTGCTACCACCATGGCAACCATCACCCTGTTAAATCATGTTTTCAGTGCCCTGGATGCTGCCTGGACAACCACGCGTCACAATAAACGCATCATGAGTGCCTCCTTGCGTTTTAAATATGTGCCTTACAATACCGAATGGATACCGGCTTTAGCCCTGGGGGTGACATGGTAAAATGTACAGCAAAAATTCTGGTAATTATATTAGTTAGTGCTCCAACCCTTTTCCCTTTTGAAAAAAAGGAAAAGTCCACCCCTTTGCAACCTTCACAAAAATATTACGAATTAAGAAAAAATTCTTTGGAGAAAAGCCTGCTAAAAATTTTACCCTCATACAATTTAAAAGCCAGGGTTTTACCAAATGAGATTCCCCCTAAATCGAAAGGCCGGGCCTTTCTACAATCGTTAATTATACCGGGTTGGGGTCAATATTATGCTGAATCCAAAACTATGTTTAAAGTTTTTCTGACTTCAGAAATATTGTTATGGGGTTCTTTCATTGGATTTAATGTCTGGAGCAACTGGCTGGAGAACGATTTTAAAAATTTTGCTGCCGAACACGCCGGTATTGATCCCAAAGGTAAGCCAG
>CAZMEG010000217.1:0-6202 GCA_964565205.1 uncultured Cytophagia bacterium | reverse complement strand
GGAGAGGGCAGATCAAAGATTTGCAACATAATAAAATCCCAATTGACCAAATCCAAAATCCCAATCTCTCGTGGAGAGTGGGTCATTTGGGATTTGGGATTTAACCATTGGGATTTGGTTTTTGGGATTTGGGATTTAATCACCGGGATTTGGGATTTTAAAATCTAATCTGAGGTACAGCTTATGAAACCAATTACCCTTCTGCATCCCAGGAAACTGGTTTTTGGCAATGGCTGCATTTCCCAATTTGTCACCGATTTCCGCAGCCGTGGGTACAAACGATTGCTGGTCATCACCACATCCTATGTTAAACCTTTGATCGAAAATACCCTGCAGGAACTCCGTGAATCCGGGATTCAGGTGTTTGTAGAGGATTCCATAGATAAAGAACCCGACGTGAACACCTTCAATAAAATTTTAAATCGAGCCGTTGAGCGAGGGATTGACAGTGTAGCGGGCATTGGCGGCGGGAGCGTTCTGGATGTGGCCAAACTGGTGGCGGCATTGTGTAAAAGCGACCAAACTGTAGAAGAGGTGTTCGGTATTGGTAATCTTAACGGGCGTTCTACTTATCTGGCCTGTCTTCCGACAACGGCAGGTACCGGTAGTGAGGTTTCCCCCAATGCGATATTACTGGATCCGGCCGAGCAGATCAAAAAAGGTGTGATCAGTCCCTATCTTGTTCCCGATGCGTCGTATGTGGATCCGGAGCTGACCCGCACAGTGCCGCCCCCAGTTACCGCCGCCACAGGCATCGATGCTTTGACCCATTGCATTGAAGCTTACACCAATAAATATGCCCATCCCGTTATTGATTTGTACGCCTTAAAAGGGATTGAATTGATTGGAGCCAATTTAAAAAAAGCCGTGGATGATGGCAACGATCTACAGGCACGGGCGGCTCTGGCCCTGGGAAGTCTTTATGGAGGCATGTGTCTGGGGCCGGTTAATACGGCAGCCGTGCATGCTCTGGCTTACCCTCTGGGGGGAGAATTTCATGTGGCGCATGGACTCTCCAATGCGGTGCTTTTACCGTATGTAATGGAATTCAATCTCACGGCTGCTACCCATCGCTATGTAGACATTGCCAGGGCTCTGGGTGTAAAATCGGAAGGCAGACCTGAGGAGATTGCCCGAGCAGGCGTGGAAAAAGTCCGTGAATTGGTGCAGGCCTGTGGTCTGCCATTGAAATTATCCCGATTGAATATTCCCAGAGAAGCTATTCCTCGTATGGCAAAAAGCGCCCTGACAGTGACGCGACTGCTGAAAAATAATCCCAGGGAAGTCACCCTGGAAGATGCCATAAAAATTTATGAATGGGCTTATTAGTAACTGGAGTGAAACCTCATCATTTAAATTTTAATATGTTATGAAAGTGTAGGTTCGATTTTTATTTAATAAATAGCTATGGAGCTTTTTTACCATTGACAAAATTTAAGAAAATTCAAGGCGTCATCGTGCCCATGGTCACTCCCTTCACCGGGGATGGGCAAATTGATGAAGTCGCTGTGGAACGCATCACTCACTATTTAATAGACCACGAAGCCGTACCCTTTGTGCTGGGAACTACGGGCGAATATGCCTCAATTTCTTATCCGGAAAGGGTGAAGCTGGTTCGTATTGTATGCAAAGCGGTGCAGGGTCGTAGAGAAGTTTTTGCTGGCATCTCCTCCAATTCGTTGCAAAGTGCCATTGAGATGGCTAAAACTTTTTTCGACCTGGGGGTGACTGCCGTGGTGGCGCATCCCCCTTATTATTATCCCATGAGCGATGCTCAAATTCTGCAATTTTACGAAAAACTGGTGGAAGCCATTCCTGGTCCCCTGGTGCTCTACAACATGCCCATCACCACGCAAATTTCCATTCCTCTGGAAATTATTGAAACATTGAGCCGCCATGAACAGGTTGTGGGCATCAAAGATTCCGAGCGCCATGAAGGGCGCCTCAAAGAGTCTATTGCCAGATGGGCACAGCGAGAGGACTTTTCCCATTTGACTGGCTGGGGGAGTAAAATGGCAGAGGCCTTAAAACTTGGCACAAATGGACTGGTACCCAGCACCGGAAATATTGCTCCACAACTGTACAGGCAACTTTATCAGGCAGCCCGGCAACAGGATTGGGATCGGGTCTGGCAATTGCAGAAGGGGCTGGATGAAATTTCCAGTCTTTACCAGGCCAATCGTAACCTGAGCCAATCGCTGGCAGCGCTTAAAGTAATCATGAACGAACTGGGTTTATGCAGCACAACCGTGCTACCACCTTTGCTCCCGTTGAATGAGGAGGAAGTCCAATTAATCCGTCAAAAGTTTCAACAGCTTCGGGCACGGAGTAACTGGCCGTATGAGTGAGAAACCAGTTATTGGCATAACCATGGGGGATCCGGCTGGAGTGGGTCCGGAAATTGCAGTTAAAGTTTTCACGCATACCCGGATTTATGAACTCTGCAAACCTCTTCTAATTGGCGACGCAGGCATTTTCAGCAAAGCCTGTAATTTAGTGGATGATTCGCTTACCATAAATACCATTTCCGAGGTGAGGGCGGCCAGATTTCAACCGGGACAGATCGATGTACTGGACCTGTCTTTAATGGGCACAAATCAATTACAACCCGGGGTGATCTCAGCCGTGGCGGGAAAGGCAGCCTTTAAATCCATTAAAAAAGGCATCGAACTTGCCTTAAGCGGTGCCGTAGATGCCCTGGTCACTAACCCCATTCATAAAGAATCTTTGAATTTAGCTGGCTTTAACTTTGCCGGCCATACAGAAATTCTTGCTCACTACACAGGAGCATCAGATGTGGCTATGTTGCTGGTGCACGGGGCATTGCGTATTGCGCATGTTTCTACCCATGTATCGTTACGCAAAGCCTGCGATCTGGTAAAAAAGGAACGCGTGCTTAAAGTGATCCATTTGTTGCACGAGGCGTGCCAGATGTTTGGCATTGCCCACCCTGAGATTGGTGTGGCTGGCCTGAACCCCCACGCCAGCGATGGTGGACTCTTTGGAACCGAGGAAGCCGAGGAAATCATCCCGGCCATTGAAACAGCAAAGGCTCAAGGGTACCATGTGGAAGGACCGGTGCCTCCGGATACTTTTTACGCCAGAGCAAAAGCAGGATTTTACGATGGTTGCGTGGCCATGTATCATGATCAGGGGCACATTCCATTTAAAATGGAGACTTTCCGCTGGGACAAGCAGACCGGGCGCATCGTGGAGATGAAAGGCGTGAATGTAACACTTGGTATCCCTATCATTCGCACTTCGGTGGATCATGGTACGGCCTTCGATATTGCCTGGAGAGGGGTGGCCAGTGCCGATCCGCTCATGGAGGCCATAACGGTGGCAACCCAAATGGCTGAATACAAAACCTCAAAAACGTCGAATAGCTCCGTATGAAACTTGTGATTGCTGATGATTTCACCGGTTCGGCTGAGTTAGCGGGTATTGGCATGCGATACGGCTTTGCCATGGAATTACGGCGGGAGATTGACTTCAAATGTGCGGCCGACATGCTGGTGGTGGATGTGGATAGTCGCTCCCGGTCATCCCGTGATGTTCTGCAACGAATGAATCGGGTAGTTTCTGAGCTCAAACAAGTTTCCTTTGATCTTCTGTATAAAAAGACCGATTCGGTTTTGCGCGGACATGTGCGCATCGAGCTGGAATCGCTACTGGAGGGACTTTCCCGGCCCCTGGTTTTACTGGTACCCGCTAATCCATCCCGGGGTCGCATCATTTCCGATGGTATTTATTATATTGATGGCAAACCTTTGCATGAAACCGATTTAGGTGAGGTTCGAAAGAAGCCCGCCAAAACCGGTCGTGTGCTGGATTTGATTGGCGATTCCACCAGATTTCAAATACATGTATTGAAACCCGGTGAGGATTTGCCTGATCGAGGCATTGTCATTGGTGAAGCCACCTGCCATGAGGATTTAATACAGTGGGCTTCCAGAGTGGATAAAAAAACTATTCCGGCCGGCGGCTCTGAATTTTTTCTAACCATTTTAGAATATGCCGGTTACTCTAAAAGAGAGGAATTGATACCAACAGAATTCACTTTTTTTTCAAATAAGAAAATGCTTTTTGTACTGGGCAGTTCCTCAGAATACAGCCGCAAATTTTTGAGCCAGATTAAACAGTTGAATTTGCCGGTCTGTCTTTTCCCGGGTAAGTTAACTGCACCGGAGACCTGGACAAGTTCGTTATTACAACGCTGGGTTGAGACAGTAATTGATGCTTTTTCCAGATCCTCACGGGTGATTGCAGCCATCGGCCAACCTATTATCCATGAGAGGCGTATCTCTCGCAAACTGGCAAAATGGATGGCTTATTTAGTAAGTAAAATAGTGAAAGATCAGGTGCTGGATGAGATCATCATTGAAGGCGGCGCCACGGCTTCGGCTATTTTAAATTGCTTAAAGTGGAATCGTTTTCTACCTTTACAGGAACTGGCACCCGGTGTGGTTCGATTGAAAATTGTCGATCAAAACACCCCCTATGTGACCGTAAAGCCTGGCAGTTATGCCTGGCCTGCCTGTCTCTGGGAGACAAAAAGTTAATGTGTTCAGGTGTTTGGGTATTTATGAGATGGTGACTACTGATTTACACAGATAAGCGCTGATAAATCAAATTAAAACTTGTGATTTGGTTTTTGGAATTTGGGATTTTTTTAACTTGCGGTTGGAAGTTAAGCGTCAGTAAAAGCGAAATTTTAAAAGGAGCATTGCATGGATAAATACGGCTTACACTGGCTCGATTATTTGGTGGTGGCACTCTCATTGGTATTTTCAATAGCTTTCGGTGCGGCCTTTGCCAGAAGACAAAAAAGCACCAGGCGCTATTTTGCTGCCGAGGGAAAAATACCGGCCTGGGCGGTAGGGATTTCCATCCTTGCCACACTGATTAGTAGCGTCACCTTTCTGGCCTACCCGGGCGAAGGGTATTCCTCCAACTGGATTCGACTGGTGCAGGGGCTGATGGTGCCGGTGGTGCTGATTTTCATGGTCTGGTTTGTGGTACCGCTGTACCGGGATGTCATTCGCCTGAGCGCCTACGAATATTTTGAGAAGCGCTTCGGTTTTTTGGCGCGACTTTACAGTTCGCTGGCATTTGTACTGGCGCATTTTTCCAAGATGGGTACGGTGTTTTTCCTGTTAGCGCTGGCTCTTTCCGAGATGATGGGCCTGAACACGATTATGATCATCTGGATACTGGGACTCTCTGTTGTCATATTGACCGTGCTGGGAGGTATTGAGGCGGTCATCTGGCTGGATGTGATTCAGGGTTTCATGCTCATGGCGGGCGGTTTATTGTGTGCAGCGGTTTTGTTATTCACACCGGAAGGAGGTCCGGTGGCTATGATTCGATTCGCCGTCGAACATAATAAAATCGGCTTTGGTCCATATGCCTGGGATTTTACCCGATTAACCTTTGCGGTTATGGCTATAAACGGGATTTTTTATGCCATTCAAAAATATGGCACTGATCAGACCATTGTGCAGCGCTATTTAACCGCCCGTTCCGACAAAGAAGCCATACGTGCCTCACTCATCGGTATTTTTCTGAGTGTGCCTGTCTGGACTCTGTTTATGTTTATTGGCACCCTGCTGTTTGCTTATTATAACCTTACTGATGCTACTTTACCCCCAAACATTCGTGCCGATGCCGTATTTCCCTATTTCATCATGACCGAATTGCCGCCGGGGATTACGGGATTGATTCTGGCAGCGCTGATGGCAGCAGCCATTTCCAGTCTGGATTCGGACATGAACTGTCTGGCAGCCATCGGGGTGGAGGACTATTATATGCGGTTGCGTCCCAATGCCACCGATAAACAGCGCCTGTGGGTGGGGAAAATTCTGGTAGCAGTTTCGGGAATCGCTGCCTGTATCGTAGCCACTTTCTATGTGTTTGCCGGTAACAAAGGCGTGCTGGGAATTATTTTCACCCTTTACGCGATTTTTTCCGGTGGTATCGCTGGATTGTTTCTCCTGGGCTTATTTACCCGTGCCAATAAACAGGGGCTTTACGTAGGGATGGCCGCCTGTGTACTGTTCACGGCCTGGGCGGTGTTGACCTCCACACCCATTGGTATTGGTGAAAACAAGCGTCTTTTACTTGACCTTGGACCTTTTAATTTTACTCATCACAAATACATGCTGGGCGTTTATAGTCATTTTGTGCTGTTTGGGGTGGGTTA
>CAZMEG010000216.1:1584-6214 GCA_964565205.1 uncultured Cytophagia bacterium | reverse complement strand
CAAAAACTGGCTGGTCAATATCGAAAGCCTCAAGGATAACATCATTAATCTCACCAAGAAATCCAACCAGCCTATCTCCCAGGTAAATATCCAGCGCTTTGCCCGTCATAATGGACTTCTGCGCTGGCCGAAAATGCCAATTTTGAATAGAATTATGAATGAACAGATGCTCCACAACGCCTTTTAAATCATAAAAATCTACCTGCTCTGGTTTATAGGACCACGATTCTTCCAGTCGTGCACCGGTAATGGCTCCTGCTACCCGAGTTGATTCATCAATACGGGCCTTTTGCGGCTTTGACTTATAAAAAATATTACCAATTTCAAAAATCTTAAGATCTTTAATTTTTCGATTAATATTATATTGAATAACACCCAGTAAACCAGGGATCAGGCTTGGTCTTAAAATAGCCAGGTCTTCGCTTAAGGGATTTCTAAGGGGTACCAGTCTTTCTTTTTCAATGAATAATTCGGCTCTTTTTCGCGATAACATGCTGTAGGTGACTACCTGAGAGAAGCCAAAGGCTATTAAAGCGTTGCGCACATTTCTGGAAAAGATTTCGTCCAGAGGTTTGGGTTCAAGCTGCTCAAAAAAAGCCTGAGTATCTGATGGAATGTTATCATAGCCATGAACCCGGGCAATTTCTTCGATCAAGTCGATTTCACGGGTTAAATCAGGCCGAAATGTGGGGATTTCAACCTCCAAATCTTCTCCATCACTTTGAACTTGAAGTTCCAGTCGGGTTAAAACTTTCTTAATTTCTTCTTTTGGAATTTCAGCGCCCAGCACATGCGTTACTCGCTGCGGACGTAATTTTACTTTAGCTGGTTCTATTCGTTTGGGGTAGACATCGACAAACCCTTTGGCTACTTCCCCCTGTGCCAGGTCAGCAATTAATCGGGCTGCCCGGTGCAAGGCGAGAAGCAATCCTTCATTGGGGTCCGTACCCCGTTCAAAGCGGCGTGAAGATTCAGTAAAAATTCCTAACCGTTTGGAGGTTTTACGAATACTTACGGGATTAAAATAAGCGCATTCCAGCAGAACGTTTTTTGTATTTTCTGAAACTTCAGAGTTTAATCCTCCCATGACCCCGCCTATAGCCACAGGCTTTTTTCCATCGCAGATCATTAAGGAATTCTCATGCAAAACGTGGGTTTTATCATCTAAAGTGGTAAAGGTTTCCCCTGCCCTGGCATGTTTTACAATGATTTTATGGTCTTCCAGCAGATCATAATCGAAAGCATGTAAGGGCTGCCCGGTTTCCATCATGACATAATTGGTAACATCCACCACGTTGTTAATGGATCGAATTCCCACAGCCTCAAGCTTCTTCACCAGCCACCAGGGTGAGGGTTGAATAGTGATCCCGCTAATAAAACGAGCCGTATAACGAGGACAGGCCTGTGGTTCCAATACCTCAATGTGTATGTAATTTTCAATGGGTGGCCCGGTTTCTTTTATATCCATGGAAGGTTTTTTAAGTGTGGACCCTGTAAGAGCGGCTATCTCTCTTGCTATGCCAATAACTCCTAAACAATCGGGGCGATTGGGAGTCACATCGATGTCAAGAACTACCTCCCCTTCCCCCAGCACTTCGGCTAATTTTTTTCCTACCTCCACATTCTGGTCTAAAACCATGATGCCTTCGCTTCGACTGGAAAGCCCCAGTTCGGCTTCAGAGCAGATCATCCCCTGTGATTCCACACCGCGAATTTTTGTGGTGTGAATTACTTTTCCTCCGGGCAGACTGGTTCCATCCGGGGCTACTGGAACTTTCTGACCTACATCCACATTGGGTGCCCCACAAACAATAGAAAGTTTCCGTTTGCCTATATCCACCTCACAGAGCCACAGGTGCTCGGCCTCCTTGAGGTGCTGTTTTTTCACCACCTGCCCAACTACCAGACCGTCAAATTTCCAATTTTGATATTCAATGGAATCCACCTCTAAGCCCAGCATGGCCAGTTTATCCACCAGTTCCTCAGGGCTATAATCGAAATCCACATACTGTTTTAGCCAATCGATGGTAACCTTCATCCCGTCAATTCTTTCCCGATTTTAGAATTGTGTTAAAAATCGTAAATCATTTTCATAAAACAGACGAATATCATCAATTTGATATTTCATCATGGCAATACGTTCCACCCCCATACCCCAGGCATAACCCGTATAAAGCTCCGCATCATAATCGACAAAGCCAAAAACGGCGGGGTCCACCATTCCAGCCCCGGAAATTTCCAGCCAGCCACTGTATTTGCACACCCGGCACCCCTTGCCACTGCAAATCACACAGGAAAAATCGTACTCCGCACTGGGTTCGGTAAATGGGAAAAAACTGGGACGAAATCGAACCTGAATGTTAGGGCCAAAAAGCTTACGCGCAAAGGCCAGCAAGGTGCCTTTCAGATGAGCAAAGGTAATGCTGCGATCCACCACAAGTCCTTCCACCTGATGAAATGTAGGGGAATGGGTGGCATCGGGTGTATCCTTGCGAAAACATCGGCCGGGAGCAATGATGCGTATAGGAGGTTTTCGTTTCTCCATGGTGCGGATCTGAACCGGAGAAGTGTGGGTGCGAAGCAAATAACCGTGCTCTAAATAAAAAGTATCCTGGAGATCACGAGAAGGATGATCTTCAGGAATATTTAATGCTTCAAAATTATAGTAATCTGTTTCTACTTCGGGACCGGTCTCAATACTGAACCCCATACTGGTGAAAATTTCCTTAATTTCATCCAGCACAAGTAAAAGGGGGTGACGAAAGCCCATGGTTGGAGGTCTACCGGGTAGGGTTAAATCATAGAATTCTTCGACCTCCCTTTTTACCGAAAGGGACTCTTGTAACTTTCCCAGTTCCTGCTGAAACTCATTTTTAAGACGATTTAAGGCTTCCCCTAATTTGGGGCGTTCAGCAGGAGCCAAAGAACCCAATCTTTTGAAATATTCGGTAAGCGAACCCTTCCGTCCAAGATAATCGGCACGGAGCTTTTGTAATTCGGGAAGACTTTTTATATTTTTTAGCTGGGTTTCAAATTGGTCACGAAGTTTCTCCAGCTCCTTTAATATATTTTGCAACCCCTCCGACATCTAAATCAACTCTGTGCAATCTGCACAAGATTTTGAAACGTTTCTGGATCACGTACCGCAATTTCAGCTAAAATCTTACGATTAATATGAACATTATTTTTCTTTAGACCGTGTATGAAAGCGGAATAGGTCATGCCATTCTGGCGTACGGCGGCATTAATACGGGCAATCCAGAGTTTGCGGAATTCACGTTTTCTCTGGCGCCGGTCACGGTAGGCATACTGTAAAGCTTTTTCGACGCTTTCTTTGGCCGTACGATAAAGTTTGCTTTTACCGCCGTAATAACCTTTAGCTAATTTTAATATCTTTTTCCTTCTTCGATGCGATGGTACACTGTATTTCGATCTGGGCATTTTCCCTCCAAAATTTTAAACAATTAGGGTTTTAATACGTTTCTCGTCCACAGCAGATACTAATGTTGCTCTACGTAATCGTCTTTTACGTTTACGAGATTTTTTGGTTAAGATGTGGCTTTTGTAAGCCTTGTGACGTTTAATTTTACCGGTTGCTGTAATTTTAAATCTTTTAACCGCTCCTCGATTTGATTTTAGTTTAGGCATGATTCGTTTATCTCCATCATTTTTTAACTAAATACATACTCATAACTCGACCTTCCATGGTAGGTTCCCGCTCCACTTTGGCGATGTCCTCTAACTCTTCAGCCATTTTACGTAGCAACTCAATAGCAAATTCCTGATGAGCAAGCTCTCGACCACGGAAAATAACCGAAGCTTTCACTTTATTTCCTTTTTCTAAAAATTTTCTGGCATGATTGGTTTTAAAATTAAAATCATGCGTATCGATTTTTGGTCGAAGTCGTATTTCTTTAACATGCACAACATGTTGTTTTTTCTTGGTTGACTTCTCCTTTTTGCTTAATTGATACTTATACTTACCATAATCCATCAATTTGCACACTGGAGG
This sequence comes from uncultured Cytophagia bacterium, assembly GCA_964565205.1. Classification (GTDB taxonomy): domain Bacteria; phylum Zhuqueibacterota; class Zhuqueibacteria; order Oceanimicrobiales; family CAZMEG01; genus CAZMEG01. The sequence goes on along the minus strand of CAZMEG010000216.1, from coordinate 2,202 downwards.
TTTTGCCTCTGGTGAAACCTCCACTAAATCTAACCCCCGATTGTAAGCCAAGTTTAAAGCGTCCGTGCGACTTAAAATTCCTACCTGCTTCCCGTCAGCGTCGATGACACGAACGGTGGGCGATGTAATTTGTTCGTTTACGCGTATCTGTTTTTTCTTAATGGTGAGTTTTCCTTCCTTAGTTTAGTTCAAAGATTTTGAATTAATTTCTTCCTGAATCTGCTTTAAAAAAGCTTCCAGAGTCATTTGACCAAGATCACCCTGACGGCGTTTGCGAACGGCCACCAGTCCAGCTTCCATCTCCTTTTTGCCCACCACCAGCATATAAGGAATTTTTTGCGTCTCGGCTTCACGTATTTTGTAACCTATTTTTTCACTACGGGTATCCAATTCGGCTCGAAGACTTAAACTTTTCAATTTCTCAAAAACTTCCGTTGCATAGGTGTTGTATTCATCCGTAATGGGTAAAACCGTAACCTGTACGGGCGCCAGCCACACCGGGAAGGCACCAGCAAAATGCTCGATTAAAATGCCAATAAATCGCTCCATGGAACCAAACGGCGCTCGATGAATGACCACGGGTCGATGTTTTTGATTGTCACTGCCCACATATTCCAG
>CAZMEG010000216.1:0-1574 GCA_964565205.1 uncultured Cytophagia bacterium | reverse complement strand
ATCCACCTGTACCGTACCCAGTTGCCAGCTTCTTCCCAGGGCATCACGAATCATGAAATCGAGCTTGGGTCCATAAAAAGCCGCCTCACCAATGGCAACTTCGTAATCCAGACCCTGGGAATCTGCCGCCTCTTTGATGTCACTCTGAGCTCTTTCCCAGAGTTCATCCCCACCGGCATATTTATCTTTTTTCTCCGGATCTCGAAAAGACAACTGAGTTTTGAAATCTTTAAATCCCAGTGTGTTAAATACTAACTTAATCAAATCAATGACATCGCACAATTCATCCTTAAGCTGATCGTGTCGTACAAACATATGAGAATCGTCAACCGTAAAGCAACGTGCTCTAATGAGACCATTCAATTCCCCCGATTGTTCATAGCGATATACCGTACCAAATTCTGCCAGTCGGATAGGTAAATCTCGATAACTACGGGGTTTGGCCGCATAAATTTGAAAATGATGCGGACAATTCATGGGTTTTAACAAATATTCCTGACCTTCTGTTTTTAATGGCGCAAACTGACTGTCTTTGTAATAGGGATAATGGCCGCTGGTTTTGTACAATTCCAGATTGCCGATATGAGGCGTAACTACCGGAAGATAGCCCCGTTTACGTTGCTCATCGCGTAAAAAATTTTCCAGCGTTTCACGAATCACCGTACCTTTCGGTAACCACAGTGGCAAACCCGGTCCTACTTTGGGAGTAATTAAAAATAGCTCCAGCTCCTTGCCGAGTTTGCGGTGATCACGTTTTTTCGCTTCTTCGATAGACTTAAGAAATTGCTCCAGTTGATCTTTTTTTGGAAAAGAAATGCCATAAATTCTCTGGAGCATTTTATTCTTTTCATCTCCACGCCAGTAAGCCCCGGCAATATTCAACAATTTAAAATATTTCACTCGTCCTGTGGATGGAATGTGGGGACCACGACACAGATCGACAAAATTGCCTTCTTTGTAGATGCTGGGATGGTCATCATCCATTTCCTGTAATATTTCAAGTTTATAACGATCCCCTCGCTCTTTAAATAGTTGAATGGCCTCCTCTTTACTTAATTCTTCCCGCACAAAAGGCGTATCAGCTTTGATTATTTCCTTCATTTTTTGTTCGATACGCTGCAAATCTTCTTGAGTAATAGGTGAATTAACATCGATATCGTAATAAAAGCCTTGCTCAATCGGAGGCCCCACACCAAACTGGGCTTCGGGATACAACTCCTTCACCGCATGAGCCATGATATGGGAGGTGCTATGCCAGTAGGTCTCCATTCCCTCAGGGTCTTCGTAGGTAATGATTTTGAGGGTGGCATCTTCCATAATGGGTCGATTTAAATCCACCAACTTATCATTAACCCGTGCTACCACTGCCTTCTCTTTCAGGCGGTGATTGCCAATTTCTTCGAGAATATCAACAGGACGAATCCCCCTCGGATACTCTTTTGTACTTCCGTCAGGAAATGTGATTTTAATCTTTTCCATCAGCTTAAAGTCATTGTAATTACATAAAAAAAGTGGGCGCTACTGGACTCGAACCAGTGACCTCTTGCATGTCAAGCAAGCACTCTAACCACCTG
>CAZMEG010000215.1:0-6290 GCA_964565205.1 uncultured Cytophagia bacterium | reverse complement strand
TTCGGCGTTCAAAATTCATTGTCCTTTTGAAGCACTAAAAATAATACTGTAAATGAGCAAAATAGAAATGATGCAAGCTTCCAAATTCTGAACCGGAGGAACCGTTAAAAAAATAGGCGCTCATGGCCCACTCTAAATTCGTAGCCAGAGAATAGACTAACGATGGCCCCAGTAGTTGACTCCCATCATCAAAATTAAAGATAGTATAAAAGGACACTTCGAATAGAGGTGTGATATTTTTGTTTAAAGAAATAGCCACATAATGCTGGGCCAGGTTAAAGACTTCACCGGAAAATAAGGCATTGAAATTGTAATTTTTTTTGCTAGAACTGCCCGCTCCATTAAAATAAATTTCTAAAAAGACGTAAAGGTCATCAGGGAAATTATAATCGGTGTTAAGGATAGCACGAAAAAAATCTTGCCCGGAACTTTCATAAGAATAAGCAAATTCACCCCTTAATCCTGCCCCACCAATGGAGCCAGCAAAATCTCCCCCTACAACCCATCTGTTCTGAAATAGCCCGCTCATAAATGAAAAATCAAAACCATGAAAATGGCTCCCCAGCTTAGCCGCTACCCGCTTCTTTAATGAACCACGCCCCGGAGCATAAACCAGTTCGGCGCGGGAAAGTCCACCCAGGGGCACATATAGGTATAAAGCATCCACCCCTTCCTTTTCTTCCAGTTCAATTGCGGCGGGATTAAATGGATTAAAAAGGTCGGTTGGATTCCAGACATAACCCGTTCCCCAGGCTATGCGCTGTCTGCCCACAGTAAATTGTATATCATTAAAATAAAAAGAAACAAATGCACGAAAAAGACGTTGACGAAGGAGGTACTGATCTCCGCGAGAATATTCCCAGTTGAGATTTAACAATGTTTTGGGTTTTAAATTTTCTCCGATGTAAAAATCCGGTGTATTTAGAAAATTCCCCAGTAAAAGTTCACTGTCTAACCATAGTTCAGAATGGATAAAGCTGCTAAAATCTACCAGAGCTTTCCCACGAAAGCGATTGATGTCAAGGAAGAAAGCTTTATCAGTAAAAAAAGACCTGGAACGAATGGCCAGGTTTTTTAAATACCCCTGAAATGCCAGATTGAAAGGCTGGGCTGATGCAGGAAATGTTTGTAACAAAAAAATAATCATTAGAGGGATCATTTGGCGAGGCTTCATATTACCGCTGGAGTTTATCTTCGACAATCTGACCGTCCCGTAGAACTATAAGACGCCTGGCGCGTTCCATGACCATAGGATCGTGGGTTGAAAAGATGAACGTGATGCCCTTTTTTTCATTCATTTCTTTCATCTTGTCCAGTAAATTGCCACCGGTTTTTGAGTCCAAATTGGCTGTGGGTTCATCTGCCAGCACTAATTTGGGCTGAGCAACCAGAGCTCTCGCCACGGCTACACGCTGTTGCTGACCACCACTGAGTTCATTGGGACGCCGGTGTAAAAGTTCTTCACCAATTCCCAGATCAAGAAACTCCCTTTTTACCCGTTGATGACGTTCGTGAGCAGGGACACCCTGAAGGAGTAATACAAACTCAGCGTTTTCTTCAGCCGTTAAAACGGGGATCAAATTGTAGGCCTGAAAGATAAAGCCCAGATTAAATAATCTAAATTCAGCCAGAGCATTACGGGACAAATGTACCAGGTCTTTCCCAGCTACTTCTACTTTACCCGATGTAGGGTAATCCAGTCCCCCTATGATATTCAACAAGGTGGTTTTACCTGAACCTGACGGTCCAGCCACGGCTACAAATTCCCCGGGTTCTACCTCAAACGTCACATCTTTCAAGGCCTGTACGGGAACCTGATTTTTATCCTGATAAATTTTGCTGACTTTTTCCAATTTAACCAGCGGCATGTTTCTTTCCTTATGCAAATGAAATGGCCTCAACTACTTTAAAACGGGCGGCTTTCACAGCCGGGTAAATGACCGAAATTAAAACGATCACGGTAATTAGCATAATGCCCCAGAGAATATCCTGTATTATTATTTCTGGATAAACATGTGATCCAACCCCAAATTTTGCTAAACCCTTAGCGAATGCAGAAAGGTCCAGTCCCACATGTTGCCAATAACTCAGGTAGGCGACTGAAAACGTAAAGCCAGATATTAAACCTATGAAGGTAATCAACAGGGCTTCGAGGAAAAGCATAATTACAATGTTTTTAGGTTTCGTACCGTTGGCCATCATAATACCAAATTCGCGAATACGTTCGTAGATCACCATTAAAAATACATTGGCAATGCTAAATGCGATGGCAGAAAATAATATCACAATAATTAAGATTACCATGGCATCATAAGCTTCCAGGGACAATACGACCAGAGGATTCCGTTCTTTCCAGGTCAGAATTTCCACTGGCAGGCCAGTCAATTTTGTTTCCAGTGTTTTTTCAAGCGTTTCCAGTAGATGCTCATTTTGCAAACGTACTGATATACCTGTGATCTCATTGCTGTAGCCAATAAATGCTTGGGCTTCATTAAGATGAATAAAGGCATGGCTACGATCAAAATCGGGGCTGGTGGTATGAAACAAACCCACAATTCGGAAGGCTCCGCTATTGATGTTATTCATCATATCTGTAGCCATTAAAACCACCTTTTCGCCCAATCGAACTTTCAATTTTTTTGCCAGTCTTTCACCAATAACAATTTCTCCACCTTTTCCGGCGGTTAAATATCTGCCCTGTGTGATTGAACTGGAAACAATCGTAATGTTCGGTTCCAGATAAGGATCCACGCCATAAATGATGACTCCTGTTGCAGCTTCAGCACTGTTGATCATCCCTTGAAACGAAACAAACGGGGCATAATTTACATCTATGGTTAATTGATCCAGAATCTTTTCTATTCGTTCCGGCTTCGAAATTTTTAATCCTATGCGTGGATTTTGATAGTAGCCTCGAGGTTGTATCATTAAATGGCCACCTTGCAAATTGATGACCGTTTCAATCATTTGCATGACAAAACCACGGCTGAATGCTATGGTACCCAGATATCCCAAGATTCCCACCGCAATGGAGGTAATCAATACCCAGGAGCGCCGTGGATTACGCCAGATATTACGCCAGGCTATTTTAAAAAGCATCTTCATGATCACTCGGGATTAAGATTTCCTGTTAAGTTTTTCGCAATGCTTCCACCGGGGTTAATTTAATAGTTTTAATAATTGGATAGATGATCGCCATTAAAGCAATCAAAGTTATTGCCACAACCGGTTCCAGGTAAATTCGACTTTTTGTTGAAAATTTCATGTTTTCAATTACCAGCCCGTAACTTGCATAACCCTCTCGAATTTTTTCGCTGAGTGGAATAGGATGATGAGATAAAATGGAAACCAGAACCATGGCCACGAATAGACCCATTATCAGCGCTAGAAAAATTTTTATGAGAGATTCCATTAATAGATGATTACCAATCTGTACGGGTTTCATGCCGAGGGATTGCAAAAGTCCAAATTCTCTAATCCGTTCCATGAGACTCATCATGGTGGTATTAAATATTTCAAACCCTACCACCAAAAGTAAGAAGACCAGATAAATGGCACCACTAATATTATCCAGCAAAATGATTTGTTTAAGTTCTGGCATCAATTTTTCCCAGGGGAGTACAGCATATTGAGCATCAAGATTTTGAGCAATTTTATTGGCAACAGCATTAGCCTTACGAAAATCGTTCGTGTGCAAAACCACCTGAGTGATTTGATTGTAAAGCGAAAAAATTTCCTGGGCATTCTCTAATGTCATAACCAGAAGGCTGCGATCTAATTCTGCATTGCCCAGTTTTAATAAACCTTTAATTCTGTAAAGGTCTGCACCCAGCTCATTGTGATAACCCTGGGTTAAAACCGAAATTGTATCCCCCACATCCACCCTCAGGTTTTTTGCAAGCGAGGCTCCTAACAGGACCTGGTGATCATCTCTGGTTTGTAATGTTTCACCTGCCGCCAGCATAGTAGAAAACCGGGTAATTTTAGATTCGTATTCGGGTTCAATTCCAACCAGTAAAGCCCCGGCACTGGACGAATCTGAACTAACCAATCCGAATCCCGTAACACGTTGACTTACGGCCGTAATTTCAGGGTAAAGATGTACCAGACCATGCCAATCATGAGCATTCCCATCAAATGCATACTCCAGAGTTTGTTCTTCCTGAAAACCCTGCCTTTGAATCTGAATCTCGCCATGAAACAAACTCACTGCCAGTGATTCCATGGCATCATAGGTGCCATACTGGAGAGAGCGCATAAGGGCTACAATGACGATAGAAAAAGAGATGGCAGCGATCGTTATCAGGCTGCGTCTTCGATTCCGCCAGACATTTCGCCAGGAAAGCTTGATTAACCGTACATGACTCATAAGCTTTGTGGAGAGAAATCCACTTTCATCTTGCTCGTTTTAAATAATGCAAAGTAAAAATCGATGAACGGATGGCTCTATTAAATTTTACTTTTTCAAGAATCAGGATTGTTTTTCTGCCGGGTTTTTTCTCTTCGATCAATTCCATTCGGGTCGGGATAACCCGGTCGTCCATCTTTTTTATCTCATTAAAAACAAGAGTCCGAACTAATTCACCCCGTTCGTTAAAATACTGCGCCTTTAACGGTACATAGTCATCCACACGAATCCACTCAATTATACGATCCCAAACGACTGCGGCCTTTTCTTTAGGTTTAAGCTCGATTTTATAAGCTTCAAATCCTCTTATTGTGTCATGTCCCACCAAGGTATGGGTGTAATCATCTACCAGACTGGACTCTTTAACCAGATCATCGTTGGTGAAATCGGAACCCATCCAGGACTGCAACATCATGGAAGGTGGGATTTTAATGGTGCGGTTTATTTTGGGGATATATTGCCACATTTCATTTTTTATGCGAAGAAAATTTATACCCCGATCTTTAGCGGGTTCTAAAATATGAATGAAAAACTTGTCATCTCCTTCTGACCAGAATTTAAAACGCATGGAACGCTGCCAGGTGGGACGAACTACAATCATTTGGTATACTCCCTGTTCGGTATCTCCACGCATGAGCTTATCAGCCTTTTTTATTATTTCCCGGGCTGACTCATTGGGCAAAATCAGAAAAAATATTAACAGATGAAAGAGGTAATTGTTTAACATTATGATTCTCATTTTGTTTTTTAAAAATCCAGAGAAATAATAAAACTTCGTGTGGGTAAAGTCAAGGGAAATATATTTATTAACGTAATCACTCAATTATGGGGAGGTGCTTCTGGAATCTGTTAAAAAAATCCCCGAAAATCCATTTTCAGGCTCATAGCTGAAGTTGTCTGAAGACGACTCTGGGAGCCCCAGACGGTCCTCTTTAGATGACTTGAGTTGTTAGCCAGGAATTTGAATTCCTGGGAAAAAACGAAGATCAAGAAATGCACGCAGAAATTCCTTGCCCTCTTTTTTCGTCGTGTCCTTACGCCCTTTGCGATTTAAGAATATTTCATGCTATTATTAAAAATCAAAGGCTGTATTTAAATCAATCTGATGTTTTGAAATCTATAACCTCAGCCAAAATTAACTGTATCAAATAAATCAGCGACAATCTGTGCAAATCAGCGGTTAATATAAAATCCCCTGAAAATCAATTTTCAGGCTCATAGCTAAAGTCGTCTGAAGACGACTCTCGGTAGTCACAAACAGTCATATTTACATGAGAGGCGGTCCCCGACAACAACCAGATTAGTTGATAATTTTCATTTTGCGTACCTGAGTGAATCCATCTCCTTCAAGAGTATAAAAATATTCACCACTTGGCAATGGCTCGTTGTCAGAATTCAACCCGTCAAATATAACACTATAGAAACCAGGCTCATATTCTCGATCAATAAGCATTTTCACCTGTTCCCAATCGTCAGTAAATACCTTCATCCGTAGATGTATGTTTGTGGCTACCTGATAAGTAATGCGAGTAGTACCATTAAAAGGGTTTGGATAATTTTGAAATAATAAAAAGGGTACCCTGGCACCTTCCTGTAATTCTTCCGCATCTTTAATCACAGATAGGAGATTTACTTTATCTCCACAGGATAGTAAAGTAATTATGATCAGGGCTATTGCCATCAAAAAAAAGAATTTTCTCATTTTCCAATCTCCCATGAAACAGTTCCATCAAAATGCCAGGTAGATTGAAGGGAACGATTATACCTGGCAATATTTAAAGTGAAGTATTTAAGTTGAACTCCAACTCCGTACGTAAAAAAGGCAGCATTAGAATGCTCTATATTTAAAAAATATCCTGAACGAATAGAGAAGAGATTATAT
>CAZMEG010000214.1:0-6309 GCA_964565205.1 uncultured Cytophagia bacterium | reverse complement strand
GCTTAAAAGGTGGTTTTGTAAGTTCAATATTATTAATAAATTGTAAGTTTTGTGAAACCCTATTTCAATAAAGTAAAGGAGCCTGATCATGGGAAAAATAAAAGTTGTTCAATATGGTTTAGGACCCATTGGAATTGAAGCCGCTAAACTGGTAACCCGCAAGAAAAATTTTGACCTGGTCGGTGGAATTGATATCGATCCACAAAAAGCAGGTAAAGATCTGGGTGAAGTACTGGGACTAAATGAAAGATTGGGCATTCAAATATCTGATAATGCTGAGAAAGTTTTAAAAGAAACTCAGCCACAAATTGTTTTGCACACAACCAGTTCATTTTTAAAAAATGTTGAAAGTCAACTTGAATTGTGCATTCAAAATGGCGCATCGGTGATTTCTTCATGTGAAGAATTGTTTTATCCTTATCATCGTTCTCCGCAGTTTTGCCAGAAAATAGACGAACTGGCCAAAACAGCCGGTGTTGCCGTGCTGGGTACCGGTGTGAATCCGGGATTCAGTATGGATGTACTGGTTCTCTGCATGACCAGTGTGTGCACAGAGGTACGTAAAATTAAAGCTACTCGAATCGTAAACGCTGCAAAAAGGCGGCTACCCTTATTAAAAAAGGTAGGAGCAGGTATAAGTCCGGATGAATTTCGGTCTCTGGTAAATCAGGGCAAACTGGGACATATTGGTCTGATGGAATCCCTCTGGGCGGTAAACGATGCACTGGGCTGGCAACTGGATCAGGTGAAGGAATCCATTGATCCGCAAATAGCCTCCCAACCCATTGAAACCCCGCTGGTCAGGATTGAACCGGGACAGGTAACAGGGATTTTACATCGAGCCTTCGGCAGTTCAAAAGGTGAAACTGTCATTGAACTGGAATTGCAAATGTATGCCGGTGCCCCGGAAGAATACGATCGTATCGATATTGAAGGTGACCCCCCTATTCACCTGAAAGTAGAAGGTGGAATATTTGGCGATAAAGCTACTGTGGCCCGGATGGTAAATGCCATTCCGGTGGTATTGCTGGCCGCCCCCGGATTAAAAACCGCCATGAGTCTACCCATGGCTTATTTTATTCCTTGAGAAAGGAACGAGAAGGCTTAATCTAATTTTTTAAATTCTCGAAAACACTGGTAACCAAATAGCTGGGCCGCTTTTTGCTGATCAGGTTCACCAAACCAGGTTTTGAAACCTTCCTGCTTTGCTTTCCAGCGGCAATCCCAATCAAATTGAACTCTGTTAGAATTGGGCCCAAATGTCAAAATTCCCCTGTATGCGGAACAGGAAGAACTTCCCTGGATTTCAACGTGGGAAATAGGTTCCTGTGGGAATTCTTCCAGCAATTTGGTTAAAACACGAATAACCTTGATTCTTGGCGAACCAATGGAATATTTAATCAAATCCGAGTCCTGGCCACGAAGGAACTCAGCAACCGCTTTTTTGAACTGTGGGGTGGCCTGGCTCTGAGTTATCAATTCCATTAATCTGGCTTCAGTATCTATTCCCTGCATTGCCTTGCCTCGTTGATTTTTGATTAATTCGTGCTCCATTTTATAGTACAACCTACCGGTCGGGTTTCAGGTATCGGCACTTCCTGATTGTTTAATATAGCATCAAGCGCCAGACGCAAATCCGGCGACTCTACTTCTTCGGCTGATTTCCAATTATCGTCTATTCGGCCATGATACCTGAGCTTTCTGCTCATGTCCAGAACAAATACTTCGGGAGTATATTTGGCCCCGTAAGCCGCCGCTACCCGTTGAGAGGCATCGCGTAAATAGGGGAAATTGTACCCCTTGTCTCTGGCTATTTTTATCATATGCTCAAAATCATCTTCGGGATAATTACTGGTATCGTTAGAATTAATGCCGATGATCTGTACCCCTTTTGGAGAATAGATCTTTTGTAGATTTATAATCCGATCCTGATAAGCCTGCACATAGGGACAGTGATTACACATAAAAATGATTACCAGAATCCTTTTATCTTTGAAGTCTTCCATGGAATATTTATTACCATCAACACACGGGAGTTCATGAAAATTGGGCGCTGTATCACCGATCTTAAATCTAATAAATGCCATGATGCTCTCCCAATTGTTTCTCTTCAATAGATAAAATTTTAAAAATATTAATAATTTTGTATTTGAAATGCAATAAAAAACACTCTTATTCATAATACCACCATTTATGGATCTTGTAAAATAAAATGATCATTGCATATAATGAAAATTATGCTAAATTATAAGTTAAAATAAAAAGATTTAAAGCCATGGCAAAAAGAGTTACGTTAATTCCAGGTGACGGTATTGGTCCTGAGGTTACAGAAGCAGCGGTTAGTGTATTAGATGCTGCTGGCGCTGATATTGAATGGGAAAGGGTAGATGCTGGCATCAATGTAATTTCCAAATATGGCAAACCTCTGCCAGAGGAAGTGCTTGAATCCATTAAGAAGAATAAAGTGGCACTGAAGGGTCCGATAACAACCATCGTAGCAAAAGGATTTGCCAGTGTTAATGTGGAGATGCGCAAGAAATTAGATTTATATGCAAATTTGCGTCCCGTAAGAAATGTCCCGGGAGTCCAAACCCGGTATGAGAATGTGAATCTGGTGGTTATTCGTGAAAATACAGAAGACCTTTATTCGGGACTCGAACACATGATTACCCCGGGGGTTACGCAGAGTTTGAAGATTATCACACGTGAAGCTTCTACTCGCATTGCCCGTTTTGCCTTTGAATATGCACGAGTACGAGGTCGTAAAAAAGTTACGGCTGTGCATAAAGCCAATATTATGAAAGTGAGTGACGGTTTATTTTTAGAATGCGCACAGATAGTGGCCAACGATTATCCGGATATTCAGTACGAGGAAATTATTGTGGATAATCTAGCTATGCAGTTAGTTCTCAATCCAGATAGATTTGATGTGTTATTACTCACCAACCTTTATGGCGATATTGTATCGGATTTGTGTGCCGGGCTTGTGGGAGGTCTGGGGATGGTACCGGGCGCCAATATAGGCGATGAATATGCAGTTTTTGAAGCCGTACATGGAAGCGCTCCGGACATTGCCGGTAAAGGCATTGCCAATCCCATTGCCCTGATTTTCAGTAGCTTGCTTCTTCTGCGGCATCTGGGCATGGATGCAGTTGCCGACCGTATTCGTGAGGCTGTACATGCCGTAACAAAGAAGGGCAGGGTTTTAACTCCAGACCTTGGCGGTAAGGCATCTACGAAAGAATTAACCAGGGCTATTATTGCAGAGCTAAAATAAATGATTAAAGATACATTAAAACGTCCTTTACGTGACTTACGCATCTCGGTTACCGATCGCTGTAATTTTCGCTGTACTTACTGTATGCCTGCCGATGTATTTGGCCATGAATATCATTTTATACCACGTAAAGAAATTCTCTCCTTTGAAGAAATTGAACGCCTGGTCAAAGTTTTTGTAAAACTGGGGGTAAAAAAGATTCGAATTACCGGGGGAGAACCGCTGATTCGTAAAGAACTTGAAATTTTAATTAAGAAACTTGTAGCTATTCCAGAGATTCAGGATATTGCTTTGACCACAAATGGATATTTTCTTACAGAGAAGGCTCCTTTGTTAAAAAATGCTGGTTTGAAACGCATCACGGTGAGTCTCGACACACTGGATTCGGTAATTTTCAAAAAAATATCAGGCCAAAAAGTTCAACTTCAAAAGGTTTTGCAAGGAATTGACCTGGCTAAAAAATTAGGTTTTTCGCCTATTAAAATAAATTCGGTCATTCAGAGAGGAGTCAATGAACATGAAATAGTTACGCTTGCTCAATTCGGTCGAGAGCATGGTTATATTATCCGCTTTATTGAGTACATGGATGTGGGGACCCTGAATGACTGGCGAATGGAAAAGGTGGTATCTGCGCAGGAAATTGTCGAGATTATTTCTAAGCATTATCCCGTAGAACCCCTTGAAAAAAATTATCCTGGCGAAGTCGCCAATCGTTACCGGTATGTAGATGGTAAAGGCGAATTTGGCATCATTGCTTCGGTTACCCGGCCTTTCTGTGGAGATTGTACCCGTGTACGTCTTTCGGCTGATGGAAAAATATACACCTGCCTTTTTGCTTCCACAGGTCTTGATATAAAATCCAGATTAAGAAAAGGAGCTACAGATGAAGAGTTGTTTCAGATGCTTAAAAACCTCTGGACTCAAAGAGAAGATCGCTATTCTGAATTGAGAACTTCCCACACTAAGGTGCCCACCAAAGTTGAGATGTACCACATTGGTGGATAATTTATTAAAATAAAAAATATCCTTGCTTTTCGGTAGAAAAATTTTAAAATTTTATTTAAGATAAATCCAGGAGGTAATTTTTATGATTACTGTAACAGAAGCCGCTCAGGAAAGATTCAGAACCATATTAAAAGAAGAAAATCGTGAGGGTCAGGGAATCCGGGTTACTGCACATCGGGGGGCTTCACCCTTTTCGGTCGAGTACAGCCTTGCTTTTGTTGAACCAGGGGAAGAACACCCTGCTGATGAAATCATCGAATTTGAAGGCTTCAAAATTTATGTGGATCCTCAAAGTGCTCCTCTGGTGGAAGGAGCTACCATTGATTTCGTCCATGGTTTGCAGGAAAGCGGGTTCAAGATCACTAATCCTCGTACTCAGGCACCCCCGGTGCCGGAAGGACCCCTGGCCGAAAAAATACAACATTTACTGGACTCGAAGATTAATCCTGGCATTGCCATGCATGGTGGGCATGTAACCCTTGTGGCCGTCGAAGACAATGTAGCTTATCTGAGATTTGGTGGGGGCTGCCAGGGATGTGGTATGGTGGATGTGACTCTGAAACAGGGCATCGAGGTGATGCTAAAAGAAGCTATTCCAGAATTAAAGGAAGTGATGGATGTAACCGACCATGCATCTGGTCGAAATCCCTATTATCAACCTGCTAAATAAAACGAGTTAACAGGTAAAATATAGATAGATATTAAGCAAAAGGGGGATGCCTTAAAGAGCTTCCCAGAAAAGGGGAGCTTTTGCATTTATTCATGAGATTTTTCTCACCTTTTAAATCCATTAATTAGCTTTTTGAACCTGTATTAAAAGAGGCAAAATCAATATGGAAAATTTGCTTACTGCCATTCTCCTGGGAATTATTGAAGGAATCACCGAGTTCCTGCCAATTAGCAGTACCGGTCATTTGATTCTTGTTGAACAATTTGCTCGCCTTCCTGAACATTTTGATGCCATGTTTACCGTTGTGATTCAGGTGGGGGCCATATTTTCAGTAATTGTTTATTTTCGTCGTGAACTGATTCCCGTTGGTAAAAATAATCCCATTAACACCAAGAGAATATTAGATATCTGGAAAAAAATCATTATCGCCGTTATCCCCGCTCTAATTATTGGGGCTTTAATCGGTAAAAATATTGAAGAATGGCTTTTTCATCCCGAAGTTGTAGCCTTTATGTTAATCCTGGGAGGTCTGATACTTATTTTAATTGAAAACAAGCACAAATCCGTGACGATTAATACTATTTCTGATCTTTCCTATCGCACCGCCTTATACATCGGGTTTATTCAATGTATTGCAATGATACCTGGTACTTCACGTTCCGCTGCTACAATCATTGGTGCCATGCTTTTGGGATCCTCTCGAGTGGTGGCGGCTGAATTTTCTTTTTTTCTGGCTATCCCTACCATGCTTGCAGCATCTGCTTACAGTTTATTTATGCATGCCAACGCCCTAAAATTTTCGGAATGGATTTTATTGCTGGTGGGTTTATTTACCTCCTTCGTTGTAGCGATGGGGGTTATCGCTTTTTTTATGAATTATATTCGTAAAAAAGATTTTAAATTATTTGGTTATTATAGAATTATTTTAGGGATACTGGTTATTTTATATTTTGCCTTAATGACTTAATTAAGGCATGGGGGGTAATCCAAGTTCAAAATCAGATACGGCTTCATCGATGGACTCATAGGAACGCAAAAACCAGAAAAATTCCAGAAGTTTGTACAGTTCAAAAACATCAGGTTGCATCCGTGCTAATTTTAAATCCCCGCCATTTTCACGTATAAATTTAATTTTATTTAGAAACGTGCTCCATCCAGAACTGCCAATATATTCCACATCTTTTAAATCAATGATGATTTTATAACATTTCGTTTTAAGTAACTCATCAATAACTCTTTCAATTTCTGATGCTGAGATAGAATCAATGAATCCACCAAGGCGGATTAGCGCTATATCATGACTCAAATAATCTTTTTCAACCTTAATTTCCATCGTTGTGGGAGTATTATATTAAAT
>CAZMEG010000213.1:0-6312 GCA_964565205.1 uncultured Cytophagia bacterium | reverse complement strand
TTCATGTTGAAGGTGATTTTGGTTAGTTGTTAGTTGAGTGTTTCTAATTGCAAAATAGTAGATAGAAGCGAAGAGAAATGATGGAATAATAGATTATCGGTATGATAAAATTTGTCAGAACTTGCTATCATGCTGAATGTATCTTTGTATTATTTTGAAAAATTCAGGAATTTTTGTGAAATTTAAATTATGAAAAAGGAGGGAGGAAGCATGAGGAAATTTTGCACGTCTTTTCTTTTTATCTGTCTACCGGGTTTAATCTTTGCCCAGAGTTTCTCCCTGGTAACTAATGAAGCAGGACTCACCTCTGCCACCCATACAAATGGCGTTGCCGTGGCCGATTATGATCTGGATGGCAACCTGGATATCTACTTTGTGGCTCACCAGCAGTATGATGTCAATGATCCCACCACCTGGAATCGGTTGTTTCGCAACAATGGTGACGGGACTTTTTTAGATGTTACGGCTCAGGCAGGGGTGATCAGCCGACTTTCCGGCCAGCGTGGCAGTCCCATGGGATTTAAATTTGGAGCGGCCTGGGGAGATTACGATAATGACGGCGATCCGGATCTCTATTTGACTAATTTCGGTCCCAACGAACTGTTTCAAAATCAAGGCAACGGCACGTTTCGAGAAGTAGCTCAGCAGGCAGGCGTGCAGGGAAATAGTACCGATATTCATAGTAGTGCTGTATGGTGGGATTATGACCGTGATGGTGATCTGGATTTGTACGTGAGTGCCTGGGGTGGTGCCAGCACCGATTACCATTTTACTACCAATATTATGTATGAAAATCTTGGTGATGGCACATTTCAGGATGTGACGCAGGCCACGGCTCTCGGAGATACCGGTCGCACATGGACGGCTTTGCCCATCGACGCCAACAACGATGGCTGGCTCGATTTGTATGTGATCAATGATTTTGGGGCTAATCGTTTCTATCTTAATCTCGGTAACAAAACTTTTCGCGAGGAAACCCGGGCTTTTGCTTTAGAAGATTCCGGTAACGGCATGGGCGTGACTGTGGGCGATTACGATAATAACGGATTTTTCGATATTTATCTCACTAACATCGGGGACCTGGTTCCACCAACACCCAATGCCCTGTTTCATAACACCGGGGAGGGCTACTTCCTAAATCGTTCAACACAATTAGGGGTGGATAATGCTGGCTGGGCCTGGGGGACAGAATTTTTTGACTGTGATAACGATGGCGATCTCGACCTGTATGTGGTCAATGGCTTTAAACTGGAACCCGGGCGCAACTTCTTTTTTCTAAATTTGCTGAATCAGGGTAATTTAACCTTTCTAAACCGTTCTCAGGAAACCAGAACCGATGGCGAGGCCGAAGCACGTGGTTTGGTGGTGTTTGATTACGATAACGATGGCGACCTGGATATGGCGGTGGCTAATTTCAAAGCCCCCGCCTATGTGTATAAAAATGTAGGTCAAAATCAAAACTGGCTGAAAATAAAATTGATTGGAACCCAATCTAATCGGGATGCCTTTGGTGCCATTGTAAGGGTTACAGCCGATGGCAAAACCTACCACCGGTACAACGATGGGGTGGAATTTTTGGGACAAAGCATACAACCGGTGCATGTGGGCCTGGGTCAGGCTCAACGGGTGGAGGAAATTCGTGTGGAATGGCCTTCAGGACTGGTTGAGACAGTCCACGATATAGCCGTAAACCAGACTGTAGTAATAAAAGAAGGGGTAGGTTTGGTCACCTCGGTAGAGGTCGCGTCGCAAAAATCCATACCGGATCATTTTAGACTATTTGGGAATTATCCCAATCCATTTAATGGGTCCACACTCATTCAGTTTGAGATTCCCCGGGGTGGGAAGGTAGAGCTATTGATTGCTAATCTTCTCGGTCAAACCATACGCAAAGTAACTAAATATTATTCAACGGCAGGTAAATATCAAATAACCTGGGATGGTAAAGACCTGACAGGCAAGGCCGTAAGCAGTGGAATGTACTTTTACCAGATTCGATTTGGTAATAGGGAGGCTAAAGGTCGCATGGTTTATTTAAAATAATGGCTAATTAATTTTTTGTAAATATTAAAATAAAGGTTGAAAAATAATGGCCGATTTATAAATTTATATTTAAATATTAAAGCTGAAGGATCTACCCGTTTGTTCAAGGAGTTTACCATGAACAAAATTTTACTTATAGATGATATAGACCAGGCACGACAAACCATTGGTGAAATGTTAACCAGAGGAGGATATGAAGTTATCGAAGCCTCCAACGGCCATGAAGGAATAAAAAGCTTCAAAGAACATTATCCCGATTTAGTGATTACAGATATTGTGATGCCGGAGATGGAGGGTTTGGAAACCATTAAAAGACTTCGAGAAATCAATCCTCATGTCCCCATCATAGCCATGACTGCCTCCAACTATTCCACCTATATGACGGCTGCCTTGAAATTGGGTGCTTTCAGTGGTATCTTCAAACCATTCCAGCAAAAAGAAATTTTAACCGAGGTACAAAAAGCGCTTAAGTGGTCCAAAAATATTTAATTATCTTTTAGGTAGTTGAAATTCTAATCTAAAGCAGGCTTTGTTTAAAACGTAAGGATATCTCACTTGCATTTTTCATAAACCTTTTTAGAATGAAAGTAATAACAATTTAATTCATAATGGATTAATGGAGTTCTGATGTTCTGGATTGGTGGATAAAAGTTTACGCATCCAATTATTCATAACTCCAAAACCCCGTACCCCGTAAGCCCAAAGTACAAATTTAAATGTGAAATATTCAAGTTCATTCATTACAAAAGGAGGGATCATGAAAGAGGTACAACCAGTGTCAAAACAAATCATCATCCGTGCATCCATAGAAGAATTTTTAATTCCCCCGGTTAAGGATGGGTTAGTATTGGGCAAGCGCTCTCCCATTGGTTGTCGGGCTATTCAAAAGGCCCTGGAACTGTTAACTCCGGATCAGTTTGAACATATTGAATTTGAAGATGAAGTATTGAGTGATATCATCATCCGAAGGGCTATCTTAAACCGAATTACAAAGGAAAAACTTATAAAATTTGTCACACAAAATATAAAGCCTTTAATGACTGAAAAAGAAATCCTGCATCTTGATTTGCAGGTCATAATAAATCTGGAGGAAAAAGTATGAGTTCATTAAAAGCAAAGGATGCCCTGTCTCATGACTATCTGGTGGTCACCTCCCAGGTTCGCCCCATGGATGTCATGGGTCAAATAATTAGCAAAAACATCTCGGCATTTGCTGTTTTTGATGAGCAACAATTTGAAGGTCTGGTTGAATTTAAAGATATTCTTCAATGTAACCCATATCGGATATTTGCTGACCTGATTCCGAAAGTTAAATATCCGTCTGTTTATGAAAATACACCCATTAATAAAATAAATAAGGTCTTTAATCAGATCAAATTTAATGTGCTTCCAGTATTCAATAAGTCTGGCCACTTTGAGGGAATTATCAGTCGGCAGGGGCTCTATGATTTTCTCAGAAAAAATTCCCCGGATCTGTTAAGAATGAAAAAGAAGGTTCGTTGCCTTTCCAAGCAGATCAAAAGTGAACGGGCCCATATTAAACAGATCGACTCCAATTATAAGATTATTTTAGATCGAAAAAAGGAAGCCCTGTTTCTCATTAATATTCAAGATTGGCGGTTTATCGATGTCAACGATAGCGCCTGTGAGTCTTTAGGCTATTCCAGAAAAGAACTACTGGATCTCACGGTGCTCGATATCGATCCTAATTTCCCCTTAAATAAATTAGTCCAATTATTGAAAGATATTAATCAAGAACCTGATAAAACGTACGGACCCTTTCAATCGGTTCATCGTCATAAAGACGGTCATGACTTCCCGGTGGAAATAATTTTAAAACTTACTTTAATCAACAAGCGCAAAATTATTATGGCCGTGGCAAGGGACCTTACTAAACAAAAACAGGCTGAAGAAGCCCTGGCATATAGTGAAAAACAGTACAAACTTTTTGTAGAAAAATCCCCCAATCCCATTTTTACTGTTAACAAGGGTGGTGAAATATTATCATGGAATGAAGCCTTTAAAAAAATATTTAAATATGAAAATATACGTGATAAAAGATACCATTTTCTTTTAGACAATCCTTCTGAGGCCAGTCAGATCGATGCGATGATTGCCCGCGTGTTTGCCAATGAAACCATAAGCGACCTGGATATGGTCTTTCGCTGCAGAGATGGGACCAGACGCTATATGATTGGCCGATTATATCCCCAGTATGATTATCAGGGCAATATAACGGCCTGTATTTTTGCCAGCACCGATATTACCAGAAGAAAGAAAACAGAACGGGCTTTAAGACAGGCGGAGCAAAGATATCGGGATCTATTCGATCACGCACCAATCATGTATGTAATCACAAAGAATGATCAGAAAGGCCCCATGATAGTTGACTGTAATCAAAGCTTTTTACAGGCACTGGGCTATAGCAAAAAGGAAGAAGTAGTTAATCGCTTATTATCAGATTTTTATACCAACGAATCAACGGTAAAATTAATCCAGGAGGGAGGGTATAAAAAAGCCTTACAGGGCAAATTTTCCACAGAAGAAAGGGATTTGATTACTAAAGATGGAAAAATAATTCATACAATTTTACGTGCCGAACCGGAATATGATCTGAAAGGGAATTTGATTGGTACCCGGGCCATGTTTGTTGACATTACCGAACGCAAAAAAGCGGAACAGGCTGTTCAGATAAGCGAAGAAAGATATCGGACTATTTTAGAAAGTATTGTTGATGGTTATTATGAGATGGATCTCCAGGGTAATCTGTTATTTTTTAACAAATCGTTGTGTAAAATTCTCGGCTATTCCAGAGATGAATTAATGGGAATGAATTACAGAAATTTTACCGATCGTGATAACGCCAATAAATTAATGAAAAATTTTAGAAAGGTCTATACCACAGGACAATCGTCTACAAGCTTTGACTGGGTAATCATTAACAAAAATGGCGAACTTCGCTACGTGGATGCCTCCGTTAACCTGATCAAGGATGCAGATTTGCAGCCCGTTGGATACAGGGGTATTATCCGCGATATCACCGAAAGGCGTTCTCTGCAGCAGCAATTGCGGCATGCTCAAAAGATGGAAACCATCGGAAGATTGGCCGGTGGCATTGCGCACGATTTCAATAATTTACTCACCGTCATCCTGGGCAATGTGGAATTTGGACTGCAAGATGTTAACGAACCTGAAAAAATCTTGAAAGATTTAAAGCATATCCAACAAGCTGCTCTTCGAGCAAGAGATTTAACCAGGCAATTATTAAGTTTTAGTCGGCATTCGGTACTGGACAAAAAGAATATCAACTTAAACGATGTGATCCATGATGTATTGAAAATTTTAAAACCAGTTATCGGTAAAGATATTAAGATAAACACCCAATTATTTTCTGAGTTGCAACCTATCCTTGCCGATCCGGCTCAAATTCAGCAGGTGATCATGAATCTGTGTGTAAATGCACGTGATGCCATGCAAGAAGGCGGGCAACTTACCATTGCAACAAGACATGTCCATGCCTCGCAGATTAAAACTTTAATTGAAAAATCCGATAAGTCCTCATATTACGTGGAATTAAGTATTTCTGATACCGGTATCGGAATGGATGCGTCAACTCTGGAACACATATTTGAACCATTTTTTACTACCAAAGAGGAGGGAAAAGGCACGGGCCTGGGACTTTCGGTGGTTTACGGGATTGTCCAGCAACATCATGGCCATATGGAAGTTTCCAGTGAAGTAGGGAAAGGCACTACTTTCAAAATCTATTTTCCTGTGAGTAAAGAGAGAGCTTTCAAATCAAATACAAAAGAGACACCCAATAAATTGCAGGGTAAAGGAGAGCATGTTCTTATTATAGATGATAACGATGATGTGCGCCAGGTTACCCATCGTCTTCTGGAAGCTCTCGGGTACCGTTGTTTATTGGCCAAAAATGGCCGTGAAGCCATCAGGCTTTTTCGAAAGAACAAAAAATTAATAAATCTCACAATCATTGATTATAAAATGCCGGAAATGAGCGGATTCCAAATTTGTCAGGAAATAATTCGCTGGAATCCGCAAATTCCAGTACTTTTTGTTTCAGGAAATGACGTGCAATCTGAGGTAAATAAATTAGATTTGCCTTACAAAGAATTTTTACAAAAACCCTTTGACAAAAACAAATTAGGTGAAAAGATAAAACTGTTATTAAATCAAAATAAATTATCGAATTAGTTTACCTTTTGATTTTCAGGGAATTTTTGATTTATTTTAACCGCTGATTTACAC
>CAZMEG010000212.1:0-6331 GCA_964565205.1 uncultured Cytophagia bacterium | reverse complement strand
GACTGCGCCTTTTGTCGATCTGCTTTTCGACCAACACCAGCAATTGCCAGATAAATTGCCGCTACCTGTTCAATTCTAACTTTTGTAGCCTTTAGTAAAGAATTGACTATCTTGGATATGGCTTTTTCAAAAAAATCAAACGAGATCAACTGGAAATTTGTAGCAGGGCCTGAGTGTCGGGCAAGCAAATCTCCCTGTTCCGTAACAATCACTCCTGTCGTTTGACTTCCTCCTCCATCAATTCCAATGCAATATAAATTCATATTCATTCAATTTGATTTTAATCGTTAATCCCAGCTTCCCTGCAGGATTTCACCATAAACCTCACCCAAAATATCCCAGACCTTTTGCGGATTATCACTGCGAATGTAGGACATATAGGCTGTACCATAATAACTCCAGGCGGCAAAATTACGAATGCCTTCGGCATAAGCTACAGCCACAGCCTCTTTTAATTCTTCTTCTCTTCCAGAAGGTATTTTATAGGCTTGAATCCAGATTTGTGGCTCTTTCCCATATTGATCACACAATTGTTTTACCTTGCGTGCGTAATCACCAACAAATTGATGCAGATCTTTTTTAAAAAATATCCAGTACGGATCTGTCCCAAATATATCAAGGCTCTTAATGGCAGCAGCTTTTGACCAATCGGCCAGGCCCAGATTCTTCTCCTCAACCGGTAACATGCACAGGGCATTTTTCATTTTATGGTCTTTTGCAGAGTCACATAATTCGGTTAAGAAATTTACAATGGATTGTTCTTTAAACTCTACAATTTGTTCTTCATTTGCTTCTTTTATCTCTATCCCATATTTTTCTTTAAATTTATTATTACAACTCTCGCACATACAATACCAGAGAGCAAATCTTGACTTATTTTTAAAATCAAAGTAAAAGTGAGGTTCGTCCCAGAAAAGCACCTCTGCCCCGATCTCTGCAGCATCTTTAATCCAATTTTTCATAAAACGTCTAAATTTCAAATTATTTAAGCAAACAGCAGGGGCAAGCTCACCATCGGGTAAAATCTGACAGGCATCTCTGTTTTTCAATGCAAAAGTACTGTAGGCTTCGCCCCCAAAAACCCTCCCAACTCCCCAGGGATCTAAATAACACTCAAGTCCAGAATTCTTAGATAAGGATATTAATTCTTTTATTGTATCTTTGTAATACTCCTGATCATTCTCGGAAAAAGTATGTACGATAAAATTGCAATTATGGCTTAAAATCTCCTCAAGATCAACTACAAAATGTCGTGGATTGCGATTACCAAAATAACTGATGCCAGTTCTAACCATTCTCTTGCTCATAAATAAACCTGATTTTGGGAATTAATTTTTTTGCTATTATTGAACAGGTTAAAATTTTAATCAGATCGCCAGGAATAAAAACTATAAAACCCGTCCACATTAAGGTTGTTAAACTAAGTGCCTTGCCGGCCACATATCTTAAATTTATATACAGTCCAGTTAATCCGAACACAAAAATTACTAAAACCCCGATTAAATTTGCAACGAAAAACCTGACAAAGGACGCATTAAAATCTATTGTGTGATTCCACAAAAGTCTTCCAACAACATACGCCGACACTGGATATCCTAACAAATACCCAAATGTTGGTTGAAAAATGTAACCAATACCTCCGCCGTTAGCAAAAACCGGCAAGCCGATTAAACCTACAGTAAGATATATAATTTGACTGAGAAAGCCAAATTGGGGCCCTAAAATTAAACCTGCGAGTAAAACAAAAAAAGTTTGTAATGTAATTGGTACATAGGGTAACGGTATTCGAATAAAAGCACCGGCTGCAGTTAATGCGGTAAAAAGACTCGCCAATAAATAAAAATGTAAATTTTTTCTACCACTTCGGATACTGGTTTTTATCATTAGAAAAATTTAAAAAAGAACATCCGCATTCCAGAGAGGTGCTTCAACATCAATTCTCTTCTTTCACAACCCGGGCTACATCAGCAACTCTGTCATCCTCTTTCAATCTGATTAATCTAAAACCCTGGGTATTTCTTCCTACAACACTAATATCTTTTACACTCTGTCTCAGTACAATCCCCTTGCTGGTGATGATCATAATTTCATCTTCATCAATTACTTCCATTATTCTGACCAATGGTCCGGTTTTTTCGGTTACTCGCAAAGTAATGATACCTTTACCACCACGATGACTTACCCGATATTCTTTGAGTTCTGTACGTTTACCATAGCCATTTTCAGTGACTACAAGAACATAACCTTCTCGCTTTATTACCATCATACCTACAACGTAGTCATCTTTTGCCAGCTCAATTCCTTTTACTCCCGTAGCTGTTCGTCCCATATCTCTTACTTCTTTCTCATGAAATCGAATTGCCAGACCTTTTCTTGTGCAAAGTAAAATTTCATTATTTCCATCAGTTAATTTGGCTTCGATCAGATCATCTTCGGGTCTGATGGTTATAGCATTAATGCCTCCACGTCTTGGGTTTCCATAAGCAGATAATTTCGTTTTCTTTACCAGGCCCTGTTTGGTTGCCATCACAACATACAGGTTGTCAGAAAAATCTCTAACATTGACAAATGCAGCGATTTTTTCATCTTTTGAAATTTTCAGTAAATTTACAATTGCACGTCCTTTAGAAGCTCGACCTGCCTGAGGAATTTCATGTACTTTAAGCCAGTAACAGCGGCCTTTGTCTGTAAAAAATAAGATATAATGATGGGTTGAAGCAATAAAGATGTGTTCAATAAAATCTTCCTCTTTTGTAGAAGCTCCGGTATAGCCCCGTCCTCCACGTAATTGTCTTCGATAACTGGAAACGGGAAATCTTTTGATAAAGCCGGTATGGGATATGGTTATAACCATATCTTCTTCAGCTATCATGTCTTCAATAGTGAATTCTTCGGTTTCTACAATAATTTCAGTTCGTCGTTCATCAGCATATTTTTCTTTAAGTTGCAACAATTCCTCTTTAATTAGCTGCATTCTTTTTTCTCTGCTTTCCAGAATCGAACGGAGCTTCTCAATAAGTTTAATGGTTTCGCGGTATTCATCTTCGATTTTCTTTCTTTCAAGTCCGGTCAAACGCTGCAATCTCATATCCAAGATCGCTTGTGCCTGAATTTCTGTTAAACCAAACCGTTTCATTAACGAGTTTCGTGCTGTCTCGGGATTTCTGGATTTTTTAATAATTGCAACAATTTCGTCTATATTATCCAGGCATATTTTCAATCCTTCCAGTATATGGGCTCGCTTCTCTGCTTTATCGAGTTCAAATTTCGTGCGGCGAACAACAACTTCATGGCGAAAATCGATAAAATGCTGAAGAATTTCTTTTAAGTTTAAAATACGGGGCGCACCATCAACCAGTGCAAGCATAATAGCCCCAAAAGTCACTTGCATTTGCGTGTGCTTGTATAACTGATTCAGTATCACTTCGGCCTGAGCATCTCGCTTAAGTTCAATTACCACACGGAGACCATCCCGATCCGATTCATCCCGAATGTCCATAATTCCTTCTATTTTCTTCTCACGCACCAGGTCAGCAATTTTTTCTATAAGATTGGCTTTGTTAACCTGGTAGGGCAATTCGCTTATTACAATGTTTTCACGACCGCCACGCACAGTTTCAATGTTGGCACGAGCTCGAATTACAATCCTTCCCCGACCTGTGCGATACATTTCATCAATTCCTTCATAACCGTAAATTATAGCTCCGGTAGGAAAATCCGGACCCTTAATATATTTCATCAATGAATCAACCCGTAAATCAGGCCGGTTAATTAGTGCAATTAAAGCATCAACTACTTCTCCTAAATTATGGGGTGGAATGTTAGTTGCCATTCCAACAGCAATTCCCGAAGAACCATTTACCAGAAGGTTAGGCAGAACGGCCGGAAGCACTGTGGGTTCTTTTAAAGATTCATCAAAATTAGGAACAAAGTCGACCGTATCTTTATCCAGATCGCGAAGCAATTCTTCTGCGATGGGTGCCAGACGGGCTTCCGTGTAACGCATGGCAGCCGGTGAGTCACCATCCATAGAACCGAAATTCCCCTGACCATCAATGAGGGGGTAACGCATGGTAAAATCCTGAGCCATACGTACCATAGTATCATAAACCGCTGTGTCACCATGAGGATGGTATTTACCAAGCACTTCCCCAACAATTCGGGCGCTTTTTTTGTAAGCAGAGTTCGGTCTTAGACCCAGATCTAGCATTCCATAAAGAACTCTCCGGTGTACCGGTTTTAAGCCATCTCGCACATCGGGTAGAGCTCTTGAAACAATTACCGACATCGAATAGTCGATGTACGAATCTTTCATTTCTTCTTCAATATAAACAGGAACAATCCTATCTCGATGAATTTCCATATCAGCTATTTACTCCTCAAATTAAATATCTAAATTCTTAACGTATTTAGCGTTTTCTTCAATAAATTTTCTTCGTGGTTCAACTTTATCCCCCATCAAGATGGAAAATATGTGGTCGGCTTCAAATGCTTCTTCAATGGTGACCTGACGCATGGTTCGATTTTCCGGATCCATGGTAGTGCGCCACAATTGTTCGGGATTCATTTCTCCCAATCCCTTGTATCTTTGAATCGTAACACCATTTCTACCTAATCGTTCGAGAATGGCGTCGCGTTCCTCATCATCGTAAGCATAATATTCTTCTTTGCCTTTATGTATTCTATAAAGAGGAGGTTGGGCAATGTAAAGATATCCTCTTTCAATTAAGGGGCGCATATAACGGAAAAAGAACGTTAAAAGCAAAGTTCTTATGTGTGATCCATCAACATCAGCATCCGTCATGATTATAATCTTTTTATATCGCACCCTGTCCGCGTCAAACTCATCGGTTCCAATACCCGTGCCAAGAGCAGAAACAATGGTTCTGATTTCATCGTTGGACAAAATTTTGTCCAGTCTGGCTTTTTCCACATTTAAAATTTTTCCTTTCAATGGTAAAATAGCCTGAAATCTTCGATCTCGACCCTGTTTGGCTGACCCGCCGGCTGAATCTCCCTCAACCAGATAAATCTCACACTGATCGGGGTCCTGAATAGAGCAATCGGCTAATTTTCCCGGCAACGAATTTCCATCAAGTGCACTTTTTCTTCTGGTTAATTCCCGTGCTTTTCTTGCCGCCTCTCTTGATCTGGCAGCCGTCAGGCACTTTTCTATTATTTTTCGCGCATCTGTAGGATTTTCTTCCAGATATGCTGACAGGCCATCGCTAACAATCGATTCAACAATTCCCTTTACCTCGCTGTTACCCAGCTTTGTTTTGGTTTGTCCCTCAAACTGAGGTTCCATAACCTTAACGCTTAAAACAGCCGTTAACCCTTCACGAACGTCCTCGCCTGTTAAAGTAAAGTCTACATTTTTAAGCAAATTATTTTTTTGAGCATATTGATTTAATGTTCGAGTTAGAGCTGTTTTGAATCCAACAAGATGGGAGCCTCCTTCTACTGTGTGGATATTGTTTACATAAGAAAATATATTCTCGATATACGAATCGTTGTATTCCATAGCAACTTCAACAGTAACATCTTCTTTTTCTCCGGATATAAAAATTGGTTTTTTAATGAGAGCATCACGATTCTGATCTAAATATTTAACAAATTCTACAATACCACCTTTATATTTGAACACATTTGACCTACCTGTTCTTTCATCGGTAATCGTTATTTCAAGACCTGAATTCAGAAAAGCGAGCTCTCTCATTCGTTCGGAAAGGATTTCAAAATTAAATTTTGTTTTTTTGAATATATCTTTGTCTGGGAGGAAAGTTGTTTTTGTGCCTGTTTTTTTGGTTTTTCCTATAACTTTGATCGGTTCTTCTGGAAATCCTCTTTTATATCTTTGAAAATATATTTTTCCATCTCGATATACCTCTACTTCACACCACTCAGAAAGAGCGTTTACAACAGAAACACCTACACCATGTAATCCACCAGAAACTTTGTATATTTTTTTATCAAACTTACCCCCAGCATGCAGGATAGTCATAACCACTTCTAATGCAGATTTTTTTTCTGTTGGGTGGATATCAACAGGAATTCCACGGCCATTATCTATAACGGTAATACTTTCGTCTTTATTAATGGTAATTGAAATCTTATTACAATAACCGGCTAAAACTTCGTCAATGCTATTATCAACAACTTCATAAACCAGGTGATGTAATCCTCTTACAGAGACATCACCTATATACATGGCAGGTCTTTTTCTAACAGCCTCCAGACCTTTTAAAACTTGAATTTGTTCGGCCGTGTAATCAATCTCATTTCCTTGATTAACAACCTGTCCTTTATTCTCTTTTGCCATCTTCTTTAT
>CAZMEG010000211.1:0-6334 GCA_964565205.1 uncultured Cytophagia bacterium | reverse complement strand
GGATGACGGTTCGAAGAAGCCGGGTGTGGTCAGGCTGAGCGCAAAGACCTCTGGAGTCTCAGAATTATGTTCCAGGTGACTAAATTTATTTTCATCATTATCGGGTGTCGCAAGCGACAGGGGATTTCTTACGGATAATAAAACATTTGACAAATTTGTTAATTATTTTTAATTTTTATCACTTCAAGAGCATACACATCCAGAATTTAAAATTGAAACAGGGAGAAAAGAATGATGTTTGAACGGGTAAAAAGACGCAGCTACATGCTTTTTATACATACACTGGCGGGTTTGCTGGGATTTGCCTCTGCTGGATTCACTCAAATAGGTTCATTAAAAGGTAAAGTATATGATGCCGAAACCCACGAGCCACTTCCGGGAGCCAATGTCATAGTGAGTTCAGAGCAAATTAAAACCGGTACCGCTACCGATTCTCACGGTCAATTCACAATGGAGAACCTGCCAGAAGGATATTATACCATAAAAATTTCTTATATTGGCTATGAGACACGCATATTTTCAAAATTAAAAATTTCTTCGAACCGAGAAACATTTTTGGATGTAGCTTTAAAGTCTACTGGCATCGTAGCCAATCCGATTACGGTTACCGCTTCTCGACGACCGGAAAAATTACTCGATGCCCCCGCTTCTATTACAGTTCTGGAAGCTCATGAAATCGAGTCCCGTCCTGTCCTCACCGCTACTGAACATTTAAAAGCCCTGCCTGCCATCGATATTATTTCAGCCGGGTTAAACCAATCGCGGGTGGTCATACGAGGGTTTAACAGTATTTTTTCCGGGTCGTTGCTTTCACTGGTGGACAATCGAATCACCCGCATTCCTTCGGTCAGGCTGAATGCCTTTCAACTCATACCGACAAGCAACGATGATGTGGAGCGGATTGAAATTGTTTCCGGACCGGCCTCTGCCCTGTACGGCCCCAACAGTGCCAATGGTGTGGTCCACATCCTTACCAAATCACCCTTTGATTCCAAAGGTACCCGTGCAAGTTTGGCCGGGGGACAGCGCAACATCGTCATGAGTACTTTTCGTCATGCAGGTACTTTTGGTGAACATCTGGGTTACAAATTTTCCGTTCAATATTATAAAGGCAGAGATTTTGAGTCGTTCGATCCGGTTGAAATAGCTGCAAGAGAGGCAGCGATAAAAGCAGGGGCTAATCCGGACACCTTGCTCATTGGTGCCAGGGATTTTCACATTAAAAGCCTGGCTGTGGATGCCCGGGTTGACTTTAAACCTAAAGATGACTTTTTATTTATATTCAATACCGGATTCAGTCGAGGCACCAACATAGAGTTTACCGATTCCGGAGCGGCTCAGGCGGTAAATGCCATGTTTAAATACGTGCAGGCGCGCATGCGTTATAAGAACTTGTTTTTCCAGGTATTCATGAATGGAATCGATACCGGCGATACGTATTTTTTACGCACAGGACAGAAAATTATCAATAATTCAAAATTATTTGTTATTCAAGCTCAACATCACTACGATTTTGGAGAAAAACAAAAATTTACTTATGGTTTCGATGTTCTTTTAACCCGGCCTAATACCAAAGGCACCGTAAACGGTAAAAATGAAGACCATGACGATGTCAATGAAATTGGTGCCTACATTCAATCAGAAACCAGTATTTCGCAACATCTTAAAATCGTCACTGCGGCCCGCCTCGATGATCATAATCGTCTCGATAATTTGAATTTTTCACCCAGGGCTGCTTTAGTTTATAAACCGACTGCCACGCAAAATCTGCGTTTAACGTTTAATCGTGCCTTCAGTACTCCCACGGCGGATAATTTATTTTCAGATGTTCTTTCTGCGGGTGTGCCAACGGCTGCCGCGGATCCGTTGCTCATACCTTTTATCGGCGAATCGTTGTTTAAGGTTCGCGCCCTGGGGACATGGCCCAATGGCTTTTCTTTTCGATATGTCAACGGAGTACCGCAAATGCTGACTCTCTACGGACAGTACCTGGCTAACAAAGGACTCCTGCCTTCGGCCACTACCTATTTGCCTCCAGAAGTCAATCCGGTCTGGCCAGCCATCCGGGATTTAATCATCACCGGGGCTCCACCAGAACAGCGACCTTTTCTGAGAGCCATATTACCCGCTGAACTGAGTGCCACCGTACCTGGTGTACTCAAAATTTTAAATACAGAAACTCAGCAATTTGAGCCCGTGGATTTCTCGTTTGTAAAGGATATTGCGCCACTAAAAGAAACCTCCACAACCACCTGGGAATTTGGTTATAAGGGCTTGATCAACAAAAAATTGCTGTTCAGCGCCGACCTGTACCATTCGCGTATTAAAGATTTTATTGGACCGCTACGTGTAGAAACGCCTCATGTCTTTGTAGATACCGATTCCCTGCGCAGTGTGCTTACTCAAGATATGATTGCACGTGGCCTTCCCGGTGCTCTGGCTGAAACCGTAGCGCAACTCATCTCGGAAAATCTGGCGGATTTACCCATTGGTCTCATCTCACCCCAGGAAGTTGCTAACCCCACGGATGTAATTTTAACCTATAGAAATTTTGGTGATATTACAGTATCAGGTCTGGACCTGAGTTTTACTTATTATTTGAATCAGTACTGGAATATTTCTGGAAATTATTCTTTTGTGAATAAAGATTTTTTTAAGGATAAAAAGACCCATATGGATATTGCTTTAAATGCGCCCAAGCATAAATTTGGAGCCATTTTAAATTACACCAATCAGAAAATTGGATTTTTGGGCAATCTTCGTTTACGTTTTGTCGATAGTTTTCCGGTAAATTCTGGGATTTTTGTTGGGAAGGTAAACAAATACGCCGTTCTGGATTTGAATGCAAGCTATACCCTGCCCTTTTCCTCCCACACACGAATTACACTAAACATTCAAAATTTGACTAATAATAAACATCGAGAATTTGTGGGTGTACCGGAAATTGGGCGCTTGGCTATTCTTCGTTTATCTCAGACCCTTTAGATGCAAGTTTTCGTTCCAGAAACATCTTAAGAGCCACAGCATTATTATGTTCAACATCTCGGGCGCTAAAAATCAGGGTAAGATTTCCAACTCGGGCTTTTTCCAGCAGGGGTTGCCAGAGTTCGGCTTTGGTCTCCAGTTCTTTGAAATAGCGTTCACAAAATTCAGGCCAGCGCCGGGGATCGTGGGCGAACCACTTGCGCAATTCATCCGAGGGCGCCAGTTCCTTAAGCCAATCGTCCAGAGCCAGCTCTTCCTTTTTAAGGCCCCGGGGCCACAGACGATCCACCAGATAGCGGGCCCCATCTGATGGTTCCGGTGGTTCGTAGACTCGTTTTGTTTTAATCATTTTTCTCTTTTCTTTTCCACTTTTATTGTTTCCGAGTCTGTAAACCTTCACCCCTTAATGCTTCGATGCGCCAGCTAAATTCCTCGACCAGGTACTTGGTCCAACCTATTTTCTTGAATACGATACGACCCTCGCGATCCAAAAACCAGGTGGTGGGGAAGGCTGTGACCTTGGCTTGTTGATTAACGTAGCCATCATCCAGTAACACGGTAAAATTAAAGCCTCTTTCCTTCATCCACGGTGGAAGTTCCTCAGGGTTGCGATTCTTAAAATTAAGAAAGTGCTCAAAAAGCTTTCTCAAAAATAAGACTGGTGTTAAATAAATAGTTCCAAATAACAGGTATAAAACCGTTTAAAATCTACAAAATATCGTTGAACTAATTTTGGCACTAACCTTGCATAAAATAATAATGTTATTTTATAAAAAACTCAAGGAGAAGATTCCATGTTAATCGGTATTCCAAAAGAAACTTCTGTAGAAGAACGTCGAGTGGCATTAACCCCGGTGGGGGTATATGCCCTGGTAAATGAAGGGCATGTGGTCTATGTGGAAAAAGGCGCCGGAGAAGCCAGTGGTTTCTCTGATCAGGATTTTCAAGCTGTGGGGGCGCAAATTCTATTTTCGGCCGAAGAAGTTTTTCGACGCTCTCAGCTTATCATAAAAGTGCAACCGCCAACCCAGGAGGAAACTGGTTATCTGGACAACGGGAAGGCGGTTTTTTCCTTTCTGGGGTTAGGCATTCCTCGAAAAGATATGATTCATACTCTGCTGGAGAAATCGATTACTGCTCTTGGATATGAATTTATCGAGCAGCCGGATGGTACTTTACCCGTGCTTACAGCCATGAGCGAAATTGCCGGGTATTTGTTACCACAGATTGCCGGCCGTTTGCTGGAGAGTGAATACGGGGGGCGTGGCATCATGCTGGCAGGAGTGGCAGGCATTGCTCCCGCCAATGTGGTGATCCTGGGTGCCGGTGTGGTTGGATTTAATGCCGCGCGAGCATTCTCAGGGTTGGGGGCTCAGGTTATGGTCATGGATCGGGATGTGAATCGCCTGCGCAAAATTGATCAATCGCTTTATAAGCAGGTGTCAACCTCCATCGTTACCCCATTGCTTGTGGAACGAGCGGTTCGTTATGCGGATGTTTTGATCGGAGCCGTGCTAATTCGCGGTCAACGACCACCCAATCTGGTCACCGAAGCTATGGTTAAGGAAATGAAACCGGGTTCGGTGATCATAGATGTTTCCATCGATCAGGGCGGGTGTGTGGAAACCAGTCACCCCACCACCCTTTCTTCGCCTACTTTTGTGCGTCATGGCGTCATCCATTACTGTGTGCCTAACATTCCAGCTTCGGTGGCACGCACAGCTTCTCATGCTTTGAACAATTCGGTGCTGCCCTGGGTTTTGCAGGTAGCAAAATTAGGCATTGACCAGGCCATTAAAAAATATTCGTGTCTGCAAAAGGGTGCTTATGTTTACAAAGGTAAATGTACTCTGAAATCCATAGCTGAGATGTTTGAGCTGGAATATCAGGACATTGAAAAATTGCTATGAAAGGAGATCGTAAATATGCGGTGGTTAGATGATTATCGAAGTAAATTAACAACAGCCGAGGAAGCTGTTTCCATTATAAAGAGCAAAAATAAAATATTCACCTCGGGGAATGCAGCCACGCCGTACCATTTGCTCAACGCACTGGCACAACGAAAAGATGAACTGGAAGGGGTGGAGGTTTTTCATTTGCTTTTAATGGGCGATGACCCCCTTTCTAAACCGGGTATGGAAAAACATTTTCGACACAAATCGCTATTTGTGGGTCCGGCCGATCGGCAGGCCGTAAACGAGGGCCGGGCGGATTATTTCCCTATTTTTCTATATGAAATTCCCAGTTTATTTCGCCATCAAATACAACTGGATGTGGCCATCATACAAACTTCACCACCGGATGACCATGGGTTTGTTTCTCTGGGGGTGGAAACGGCAGCCACCAAAGCCGCAGCAGAGACCGCCCGCCTGGTAATTGCTCAGGTTAATGAAAAAATGCCTCGTTCACTGGGAGATTGCTTTCTACATGTGTCTCGAATTCACAAAATCGTAGAAGTCTCTGAAGAATTACCTGAGCTTGAACCTAAACCTTTCACTGATGTGGAAAAACAAATTGCCCAGCATATTATGACCCTGATTGAAGATCGAGCTACTTTGCAACTGGGAATCGGAGGCATACCCAATGCGGTTTTGACGCTCTTGAAAGATCGCAAGGACCTGGGCATCCATACCGAGATGGTTTCTGATGGTGTGATGGATGCTGTGGAATCCGGGGTGGTAACCAATCAATTCAAATCTTTGCATCCGGGTAAGGTCGTGGCAACTTTTGCGCTGGGCAGTCGCAAGCTGTATGAATATATGCACAATAATCCACTCTTTGAATTTCATCCGGTAGACTACACCAACGATCCTTTCATTGTGTCCCAGAATGAAGGATTGGTAGCCATCAACTCAGCTCTTGAAATCGATTTAACCGGTCAGGTTTGTTCCGATTCCATTGGCTATACTATTTATTCCGGTTTTGGTGGGCAGGTAGATTTCATTCGTGGTGCTGCACGCTCTAAAGGGGGGAAACCGATTATTGCCTTGCCTTCTACAGCGAAAAATGGTGAAGTCTCCCGAATTGTGCCGCATTTAAAAGAAGGAGCTGGCGTTGTAACAAGCCGGGGCGATGTTCATTTTGTGGTGACCGAATTTGGCATTGCTTACCTACATGGGAAAAGTTTACGCGAACGTGCAGAGGCGTTAATTCAAATTGCCCACCCCAGATTTCGTGAAGAATTGCTTAAATTTGCTCGTCAAAGAAAATTGCTTTAACCTGTAGGAAACCAAATCCATTAGGAGGGCTCCATGCAATTGGTCTTTAAATTTAGTTTAATTGGCCTCTTTGCCCTTGTCTTAGCAGCCTGTACAGAAACGCAAAAAGAAAAATCATTTGTCCTCAGTAA
>CAZMEG010000210.1:1267-6350 GCA_964565205.1 uncultured Cytophagia bacterium | reverse complement strand
AGACCCTTTTGTCTTGGATATGATAAAATATTACAGGGGACATCACTGTACCAACTTGCAATGGGAATTTGACACTTACCGTATCATCAAACGCCTGGAGAGTGAAGGTTATGAAAACCTCTTCTACATCATTTTTAAATTGGACTTTTTCTGGTTTTACCTGGGTTTCGATGCGAAGAAATTGGAGTAACTTTTTAGTATGAAATAATTCCCCATTCGAATTTAATTCCCGTTGTCCGTAAATAAACTCTCCATTTCGGATAGCCACTTCAGTTGTGGTCAACTGAAAATTATCTAAAAAGAAATATAAATTAAAAACGCCATCCACGCCGCCAGTCGGTCCTTGTGCCTCAGGTGGTGGTATATCTAACTTAAAATTACCCTGTTTATCTGTAAATGTAGCGACATTAAGTCCCTCCAGCCAAACATATACACTGTCTGGTTGCAGGTTGAGATCACCAAGAAGCTGCACATTGCCTGATATACTACGATTGGGTGTATCAATGCTACTGCTTCCAAAAGGTGCTAAAGTGCAAGATTGAAACAGCAAAACCAATAAAATCAAGAATACATTTATAAAGCCTGATATAAACATTTTATTATAACTAAAGATTATTTCTTCTTTTTTGAATTAAATGCTGCCAGGGCGTCGTCCATATTGTTAAAGGTATCAAAGATTTGATCCAGGTTGGTCATCTTTAAGAGGCTCTGGACGGGCGAAGGTATGTTCACCAGAACCATATTCCCGCCCTGTTTTTGTACCGAAGAGAGCGTAGCGATTAATTCGCCCAGCCCTGTGCTATCAATCCACTTCACCTTGGCCATATCTACAATGAAATTTTTGATTTTTTCTTTGCTGTTTATTTCTTTAACTTTTTCCTGAATGGTTCCGGTACAATCAATGCCGGACAATTTCCCGACTAAAGTAATAACGCCAATATTATCAATGCTGGATTTCTTTATTTTAAGCATCTTTCCTTCACCTTACTTATTGGTTTAATTTCTTCAATTTATTGTTTTAATTCTATGTATTAAATTTTGTAATTCTTGTTTTTGATCTTGAGTTAATGGTTGCAATGGACTTCTTGGCTGGCCACCAAAATAACCAATCATATCAAGGACAGCTTTAATGGCCGGGATACCGTATTTGCCTGTTAACGCTCTGGCCAGGGGTAATATTTCAAAAAATTTACGCTTAGCTGCCTCGTAGTCGCCAGAGATTACATTTTGATAAATGTACACACATTCATCCGGCAGAACATTCGCTAAAGCCAGAATGGCACCGGCGGCACCCAGGAAAATACCGGCTAAAAAAAGCGTATCGCTACCCACCAGTACTTGAAATGTATCACAATTTAATGTGATAAGTTCCACGAGTTGTGCTATCATCGGGTAACTGTCTTTTATCCCCTGAATATTTGGATGTATTGCCAACTTTTTTACTACTTCAATATTTAAATTGATTCCGGTAAATTTGGGCACATTATACAGTAGAATTGGAATCGGGGCCTGGTCTGCTACTGTTACATAATGTCGATAAAATCCATCATCGTGAACATCCGATTTGTAATAGTGAGGGGTCAAAACCAGAGCATAATCTGCACCAAGATCAGCTACCTGTTTGGTAAATTCAATTGTCTCATAGGTGGATTGATGACCTGTTCCCACGATTAATATTTTATCGCCGGCCAAATAATTTCGAGCTGTTTGAATGATTCTAATTTTTTCCTGTAAATTTAAATGAACCGCCTCCCCGGTAGATCCCAGAACAACCAAACCACTCAAACCGGTAGAATTGAATTTCTCAATATTTTCACCCAATTTTTTAATGGCTACCGTTTCTTCAATAAATGGAGTTGTTATCGGACAAAAAACACCGGCTAAATTTTTTATCATAATTTATATTTGATTTTATTTCAGCTTTGCTCCTCTATTGGAGAGCAAACGAAAATCCAACCTGCGATTTGGTTTTATTCTTTTTTTCCTGGTGGGTATCTAAATATAATTTAATAAGTTGAAGAAAGCAAGTAAAATTTATAAAATTTAGTAAAACCTCGGTGACAAGTAGGTTCCCACCACCCTTGTTGCAACATATCCAGTTTCATTCCTCGCGCACCTGCACCATAAATCCTGATGTGGTTACATAAATTTCGTAAATTTTATTCTGATCCGGATAGGTAAAAACGGTGTTACCATAAACTGCTTGAACAAAGGGTAATCTGTGGCCATACTTATAAAGCCAGCGCCAGCGCGGGTCTTCTTCTTTGGTCACCAGGCTGTAAACCGAGGGAGTATTGATACGTTCTTCCCGGGTTGTTAAATATCGACCTCGTACGCGAGTGAGCTTGTACATGGTGTGAAGACCTAAAAAATTGAGCCAGTCATCCCATTTTAAAATATGCCCCTCAATGGTCCATTGGTCGCCATAAAGAATAAAAGTTTTACGCCTGTAAGGGTGGCCATTTTCCATGAGCACCAGCTCCATACGCATGGTTTTTTGCTTTTCCGGCAGGGGGACACATTGTACCACAGCAACCAGCTCTTTTTTTGTAAAACTCTGATAGGACTGAATAAAGGCAAAAAGAAATAAAGCTGCCAGGGAAAGGGAAATCCACACAATAATTAAGAATAAACGAAATATACTTTGTGTAAGACTTACCCTTTTTACTGGCTGCTGCTTTCTTTTTAGCACTCGATTAATTACAAAGATAGCCAGCAAAACCAGACCAATGAACAGGGCCACGAGAGAAAAATAAATCAGTGTGGAAATTTTGAAAGGCAGTTCAAACATGATTAAAGTAGAATTCGCATGGTAGTGCCATGGCCGGTTCTGGTTTCTTTTAAAATGAGCTTGCCACCGTGGTAATCCTCCACAATGCGCTTGGCCAGACTCAAACCCAGGCCCCAGCCACGCTTTTTAGTGCTGTAACCGGGTTTAAAAATATCTCGTTTTCGAGATGACTCGATACCACGACCGTTGTCGGTGACATCTATAAAAATACGATGCTTTTTGCCATTGCGCAATTCACCAAAGTGGATCTGAATGGTCCCGGTATCTTTTTCAATGGCATCCAGGGAATTTTTGATCAGATTTTCAAGAACCCACTCGAACAGATCCCGGTTTAATGGCACCTGGGGGTCTCCCTGGCCATTGAGCACAATCTCCACCTTTTTACCCCATTGTGGCAGGCGCCTTTTGAAATACTCCACAACGTCATCAATCACAGAAGATAATCTAACTTTCTTCAAATCGGCACGTGAACCAATCTGAGAGAAACGGGCGGTCACTTGATTGAGGCGTTCCAGATCCTTTTCCATTTCCAAAACGGTTTTGCGTGCATCCGGATCCAGTTTTTTACTCTTTAAAATCTCAATCCAGCCCATCAGCGAAGAAAGGGGGGTCCCAATCTGGTGTGCTGTTTCTTTAGACATCCCCACCCAGATGAATTGCTCTTCGCTTCTCTGAATACTGCGAAACCCCAGGAATCCCACAAGAATGAACAGACTTACGACAGCAATTTCGATGTAAGGTAACATCTGTAATTGTTTGATCAATTTAGAGTCACCATAATACAGATAGCCCAACAGATACTCCTGGTATTTTATGGGAATGGGGCCGGCTTCCTTTTTCATGACCTGAATCATTTTTTTTACTTTTTTGAGGGTTTCAGGAGAATGATCTTCTGGATCAATCCCTATGCCCTTCCAGGCTGTGGGATTCCCCTCCACATCGGTTTGAATAATCGGGAAATGGGTGCGCTGAATGATTTGCTCGAAGATAAAATTTAACCCCGCATTGGCTTCAGTAGAGGCGGCCTGGGCGTAGAGTTGTGTGTAGAATTCCAGAATTTGTCGGGATTGACTTCGCAGGACACCCACAAGTTTCTGGGTATAAAACAGAAACATAATAATGATGACCAGGGCCAATATAAAGAGTAACCCTTTGAAATGCCCCCGCAACCGGTACAAACTAACATTCATTTCTAATCATTCATTTTTTAGGTCCCGCTTTCTTTACCTCCTCTGAAACATACCCTTCAAATTGTTCAAAGTTCTTTTTAAACATGGCAGCCAGTTTTTGAGCCTGCTCATCGTAGGCGGCCTTATTGGACCAGGTGTTTTTGGGGAAAAGCACCTCAGCCGGTACATTTGGACAGGTTTCTGGAATGTGTAAACCAAAAATCGGATCTTCACGGGTTGGTACTTTATCAAGAGCCCCAGTAAGTGCTGCGGTGACCATAGCCCTGGTATAAGCAATTTTTATTCGGCTACCCACACCATAAGGACCTCCACTCCAGCCAGTATTGATGAGCCAGCAATTAACCTTATGTCGGGTCATCTTCTCACCCAGGAGCTGGGCATAAACGGTGGGATGTAAAGCCATAAAGGGAGCCCCAAAGCAAGTGCTGAAGGTGGCCTGCGGTTCAGAACCAATGCCTTTCTCGGTACCGGCTACTTTAGCGGTATAACCGGAAAGAAAATGATACATAGCCTGAGCCTGGGTTAATTTCGAGATGGGTGGCATCACTCCAAAGGCATCGGCGGTTAGCATGACGATGTTGGTCGGGTGGCCAGCAATGCCAGGAATCAAGGCGTTGTCGATATATGAAATGGGGTAAGCGGCTCGAGTATTTTCGGTTAAAGAAGCATCATCCAGGTCCAGCAGGCGTGTTTCAGGATCGATAACCACGTTTTCTAAAATAGTGCCAAATCTTCGGGTACAGGCATAAATTTGGGGCTCGGCTTCGGGGGACAGGCGAATTACTTTAGCGTAGCAGCCTCCCTCAAAGTTGAAGACCCCTTTTTCACTCCATCCATGTTCATCATCACCAATGAGATGACGTTGGGGATCGGCCGATAGGGTGGTTTTACCCGTGCCAGAAAGTCCAAAAAAGAGCGCCACATCACCTTTCTCACCGACATTGGCCGAGCAGTGCATGGAAAGAACTCGTTCTCCTTTGCCGCCTCCATCTTGTGGTAAAATATAATTTAAAATAGTGAAAACCGATTTTTTAATTTCTCCGGCATAACTGGTACCGCCAATCAGTACAAGTTTTTTGGCAAAGTGCACCAGGATAAATAC
>CAZMEG010000210.1:0-1257 GCA_964565205.1 uncultured Cytophagia bacterium | reverse complement strand
GAATTATGGTAAAATCGGGTTTCACAGTGAATAGCTTTTCGCGTTCCATTTGAAGGAACATGTTCTTGGCAAAAATACTATGCCAGGCCGTCTCGGTGATGACCCGCACATTAATCTGGTAATTTGGATCGGCCCCAGCCTGGCAATCCTGAACGAAAATATCTTTGCCCTGCAAATAAGCCAGCAATTTTCCATGAAGCTGGTCAAATTTGTCTGGCTCAAAAGGACGATTCACTTTACCCCACCAGATATGGCTTTCGCTGGTGGGCTCCTTTACTATAAATTTATCATTTGGGGAGCGACCCGTATGCTGACCGGTGCAAACCACAAGGGGGCCTAAATGCGCAATCAAACCTTCCTTACGACGAATGGCATGCTCATACAATTCCGGTGTGGAAAGATTCCAGTACACATTCCTGACATTTTTTATACCATGATAGTCCAGCCCGTACTTGGGCAAGCGTTCCATCTTTGACATTTTCACTCCTCAGGACTTAATTGTTTCACCCTTAATTGTCAATTTAATCGAATTGTGTTAAAATTAGAATACTCAAATGTTAAAAGCAAGAATAATTTAGCGGCAAAACGATTTATTTTCAGAAATTAATTTGAAAATTAAGATAGAATTTATAAAAAATGGTGCTGATAGAATAATGGTGGCTATTCTAATTTTTTTAATACAAACTCTCCAACTTTTTCTGCCTGCTTTAGAGCCTCTATTGCTTCATCCAATGAAGGGTTATAAAATTCATCAGGATACCTTATCTCGACGGCATAAAAAGTGAGATTTTCAAGTTTCTCCAAATCCAAGCTTGAAAATTCCTTGTCTTTTGTCAAACATAGTTCCAGCAAAGTAGCAATATCATGTGTTTTCCTTGCTCTAACATTCACATTTGTTAGAAATGCCTTAAGAAATTTCTCGACTGCCTGTTGAGCATGAAAACAGATAGACTCTGTAGGTGGGTCTTCTGAATTTACAAGTATTTTTGCCGTTTTCAAATCAGCCTTGGCTTTTTTGACCCACTTTTCAATTATTTCTTTTTTCTTTTTTATGATAATACTCCTTATAGCAATAATCCATCTAACATGGCTTCATTGGCTATTGTATTTACCACGGTTTTTTCATTTTCAAACTCTTCAATAGACTTTATAATCACATCAAATGATGTATTTTTAATCATTTTGTGGAGTCCTTTATAAATTTCATACCACAATTTTTTTCTTTCATCGGGATTAAGTTTTTCATGTATGACTATA
>CAZMEG010000209.1:0-6360 GCA_964565205.1 uncultured Cytophagia bacterium | reverse complement strand
AATCTGTAGAATGGATTCCAGCATATAAAAATGGTTCACCGTGTCCTATTTGGATTAATATACCTATATTTTTTAGAATAAAATAAACCCACAATCTTTGCAGGTAAAGATTAAATATGCAAAGTAATTATTTTATTCACAGCCTTTTGTTTATTTTAATCTTATCCTTTTGTTATTCTACTTCTGCATCAGGTCAATTTTTATCCGTAATAGATGGTTACAGTCTACCAGCGATTTATCGTGACAATGCCCTTTCTTTTGATCCGTTTGCAAAAGATCAATGGCGGCTCCGCTACTTTTCAGGTACTCATCTTCGTGTGGTGCAATCGCGCCCAGGGATTCATGTTCAGACCTTTGGCCGGGTAATCAATTCACCGGGCCAGATTGTGCGTCTCCTGGATGTTCCTGTTGGAGGTCCGCGCGTGGAATGGGTAGCCTTTTTTGACCACGGAGGAACTAACCAGGTTATTTTACGCAATTTGCTTCGTTTTCCATTTCAATTTGACCCGCCACCCATCAAAAGTCCGATATTTGATGCAATAGCTCATTCCAGTTTGGATGAACATCAAATCGAATGGGTGAGTGCCTTCAGACCTGGCAGTGCACCGGTTTTAAAAATTGTTTTTTATCAGTTTCAACAGGGAGGCTGGCAGGCCGACACTCTGGCCACCATACCGGGCCGCCTGCGTGGCTACAACGCCTTAAGATTTTTCAGAATGGGAACCACCTCGCGAGGTATTGTAGTGGCTACGGATACGGTATTTGCGGTGCTTATTCCTAAAAATGCTACATGGCGATTAATTGAAATCCCTCTCAAGTCGCAATTTGCTAAAAAAGTCGAAATTGCTCAAAAACCCAACCTCGAGCCCATCTGGTTATACAGTAAATATTTGATTCAATTAACTCCACAAGATACGCTTTTCGTTCAAGAAGTTCCGGTAGATAGTGGGGCATATCTTTTCATAACTCAGGGATTGCATGTCGACCGTTTCGGTACAATTCATGCATTATATGAGGTATTTGATGAAAATCGTCGGCCCAATCTAAAGTATTTTCGATTTGAAAACAATCAATGGCAGGTGGAAACAGTTCTTTCTCCAGCCCCTAACCCATTACAGAGCACTTTAACAACTTTTGAGGATACACTTCTTGTCGCTATTAGTAATTTTAATTCTCGAACAATTTTACTGGCAAAGCGAACTGGAGAAAACATCTGGCAGTGGCAGGTGCTGGACAAAGCCGCAGACCTTGCCTCTGAATTAGAGGTGGTGGTAGATCGAAGAAATTTCCAGGAAGCCGCTACTGCCTATTATGATCGCACCCACGGTGATTTGAAGGTCGCGTATGGTTCGGCTTTTTCATTTGAAACTGAACCCTGGCGAGTCCAAACCGTTGACACACTGGGCAACGTAGGCCATTTCCCACAAGTTTCAACCAATGTTGATACCACATTAATCGTTTATTTCGATTCCACCAGGGGTTGGCTGAAACAGGCTGTTCAGAGTCCCGCTGGTTTTTACAGTTCTGCCTGGGGAAGCTGGGAAATTAGTAAAATTGATTCTGTGGGGGACATGCCTGTTCCGTTTACCCTGACCGGAGAAGTTCGAGAGAACCCGGTTGAACTTGCCTATTATAATGAAGCAGAAGGTGTTATAAAATATGGCCTTTTCACTTCTTCCGGGTGGCAACTGGAAAATATCGTTTCAGCCGACATCCAGGCTCCGGGAGAAGTTTCTCTGGTCCGTACCTCCACAGACACCCTGTATGTAAGTTATATTGAAGGCGGAGAACTAAAATTAGCCCACCGAGTTGCACCGGGTACCCCCTGGAGCATTGAATCGGTGCCTACCGTAGCTTCACCCGTTTATGCCTCCTGGACCAGCGACAATACAGGGAGATTACATGGCGTTTATCGAATACACAAAGGTTTTAACGACGAGCTTCGTCATATCATGAAAACCTCCTCTGGATGGTCTGATCAATCTATTACTCTGTTCAATTCGCAGGGTACCTGGCTGAAATTAAGACATCCGCCGGGACGTCAAAATGTACTAATTCTCGTGTTTAGCGATGATGCAACAGCACAGGCCTATTGCTATGGCGGACATCAGTGGATTTCGGTGATGAATGGTACCCGATTCATGGGAGACACTCAGATCGATTTTACCCTGGTAGACTTTTACACTCTGACCTTATTTTATCGAGCCCTGGATTTATCAGGCCAGCCTTTTGAGCCGAATCCATTTCCTGAACTTGTATCGGATGTGGTGGTGAGCATTATCGATGTTGTGAGAGAAAGAACCGAAAAACCGGCGGGAAAAATACTGGCCTCTTATCCCAATCCATTTAATTCACAAACCACTTTGCAATATCATGTAAATAAAACCGGTCTGGTACAAATCGAAATTTATGATATTCTTGGTAGAAAAGTTAAAAAATTACTGCAAGAACAGCAAGCGCCCGGGGATTATCGCTTGAGCTTTTCTGCAAAAGATTTTGCCAGCGGAGTTTATCTGTGCCGCTATTCCATTGCCGGTGTACGTGGTGTCCATAAACTTGTTGTAGTAAAATAAAGGACCTGCGATGCCTCAAATTACAGGAATTCTTGAAACCGCACTTTATGTGAAAGACATTGATCGAGCCGAAAAATTTTATCAGCAAGTTCTGGGCTTAAAAACTTACTCGAAAGCTACCAGCCGCCACGTCTTTTTCAAAATTGGCAAAACCATGCTTCTGCTTTTTAATGCCCGAGAAACCCGCCAGAGTGATACCGTACCGCCGCACGGCACAGAAGGCGAAGGGCATGCAGCTTTTGCAGTAAAACATGGAGAATTAGACGCCTGGCGCAAGAAGCTACAAGCTCAGAACGTGCCCATTGAAATGGAAATCACCTGGCCTTCTGGGGGGAAATCCATTTACTTTCGTGATCCGGATGGCAATTCACTCGAACTGGCCACACCCGACACATGGCCTTAATTATTTTTAGTTTGAAATTTTAAATTCTTTTGTTTAAATTTTTTTCACATTTCTAAAAATCCATTTCAAGGAATCAGGTGTCTGGTTAAATTTTAAAATTGCCACATCACCGTTTACACATCAAAAAAATCGGGGAGGGAGTTATGCAAAAGTCATCTTTTAAAATATTAATCGCACTGGTATTAATTACCTTTTTAGTTTTTCCGCTGCACGCACAAATCGATCCACAGCTTCTGGCCGGTCTCAAAGCTCGTTCCATCGGACCGGCGGGTATGAGTGGTCGCGTCACAGCTATCGATGTGGTATTGTCCAACCCGGACATCATCTACATTGGAGCAGCTACGGGCGGATTATGGAAGTCGGAAAATGGCGGGATCACCTGGAAGCCCATCTTTGATGATCAGCCGGTGGCCTCGATTGGAGCGATAGCCGTGTTTCAGCCCAATCCTGATATTGTGTGGGTAGGTACGGGCGAAGGCAACCCACGTAACAGCGTATCAGTGGGCAACGGTGTTTATAAATCCATCGATGGTGGCAAAACCTGGACGCATCTGGGCCTGGAAGAAAGCGAACGAATCAATCGAATTGTTTTGCATCCAACCAATCCCAATATTGCTTATGTGGGGGTAGTTGGAAAAACCTGGGGAGAACATCCGCAAAGAGGTGTCTTTAAAACCGAGGACGGTGGCCGAACCTGGAAAAAGATTTTATATGTCAATAAAAATACCGGCTGCACGGAACTGGTTATGGATCCTTCCAATCCCAATAAATTATTTGCCGCCATGTGGGATCATCGGCGCTGGCCCTGGTTCTTCAGGTCGGGTGGTCCCGGTTCAGGCCTGTATATGACTAAAGATGGTGGCAACACCTGGAAACATCTGACTTCCAAAGATGGCCTGCCGGAAGGAGAACTGGGAAGAATTGGTCTGGCCATATCTCTTTCGCAGCCCAATATCGTCTATGCCCTTGTTGAAGCCAAAAAGAGTGCCCTTTTAAAATCTGAAGATGGAGGGGAAACCTGGAAAGTGGTCAATGATGATCCCCGTATTGCCCGTCG
This sequence comes from uncultured Cytophagia bacterium, assembly GCA_964565205.1. Lineage (GTDB taxonomy): Bacteria > Zhuqueibacterota > Zhuqueibacteria > Oceanimicrobiales > CAZMEG01 > CAZMEG01. The sequence goes on along the minus strand of CAZMEG010000209.1, from coordinate 2,327 downwards.
ACCTTTTTATTTTGCTAACATTCGAGTAGACCCAGAATTACCCAATCGTATTTATAATCTGCATTCTTTTGTGCAGGTCTCCGACGATGGTGGTAAGACCTTCAAGACCCTCATCCGATATCGAGACATCCATCCCGATTTCCACGCCATGTGGATTAATCCAAACGATCCAACTCATATTATTGTGGGGAATGACGGGGGCGTTGCTATCAGTTATGATCGTGGCAAAACCTGGAGATTTGTCAGTAATCTACCTCTTGCGCAGTTTTACCATATAAATGTGGATATGGAAACCCCCTACAACATTTATGGTGGCATGCAGGACAACGGTTCCTGGCGAGGCCCCAGTGAAGTCTGGGAAAATGGTGGGATTCGTAATCATCACTGGGAAGAAGTGGGCTTTGGTGATGGTTTTGACACGGCGCCGGATCCGGAAGACCCCTTGATCGGCTATTCCATGAGTCAGCAGGGATTTCTCATGCGCTGGAATCTGCATACCGGTGAACGTAAGGATATTCGACCCCCGGCACCCGATGGAGTGAGGTTGCGATTTAACTGGAACGCCGGCTTTGCCATCGATCCATTTGATCATAACACCATTTATTATGGCAGCCAGTTTGTACATAAATCCACAGATCGTGGCGATACCTGGAGTATCATTAGTCCGGACCTGACTACCAATAATCCCGAATGGCAAAAGCAATATGAGAGTGGTGGCTTAACACCAGATGTCACCGGTGCAGAAAATTACACCACCATCATCGCCATTGCCCCCAGTCCGGTACAGCAGGGGGTCATCTGGGTAGGCACCGATGACGGTCGTGTGCATGTCACCCGGGACGGTGGTAAAACCTGGACCAGCGTGGAGAAAAATATCAAAGGCGTACCTCCAAACACCTGGGTGCCGCATATTGAACCGTCAAAATTTGATGCAGCCACGGCTTTTGTGGTATTTGATGACCATCGACGTTCTAACTGGACTCCTTATGTTTTTAAAACCAATAATTTCGGCAAAAGCTGGAAAAGCCTGGCCACCAAAGACCTGCGGGGCTATGTACACGTCATCGAACAGGACCCGGTAAAACCGGACCTGCTATTTCTGGGCACCGAGTTTGGCCTGTATGTCAGCGTTGATGGTGGTAAGCAGTGGATCAAATGGACGCATGGCTTCCCCACCGTAGCGGTGCGTGATCTTGTGGTGCATCCCCGTGAGCATGACCTGGTCATTGGAACGCATGGCCGAGCCGCCTATATCATTGACGACATACGACCGCTGCGTACTTTAACTCCAGAGCTATTGCAAGAGGCCATGCATCTGTTTGACATCCCCGATGCCATTCAATATATGGTGAAACAAACCGGCGAATCTCGTTTTCCAGGCCACACGGAATTTCGCGGCAAAAATCAACCCTATGGCGCTTTAATCACCTACTCTTTAAATATTAAAGGACTTCCCAGACCGGAAAAAGAAGAAAAACCTTCTCGGCAACAGAAAGGTAAAGAGAAAAAACCTCAGGTGGAAATTAAAATCAGTGATGAGGCCGGTAAGGTCGTGCGAACTTTCAAAGGACCGGCAAAATTAGGTATTAACCGCGTTGCCTGGGATTTGCGAGCCGATGCTTTTAAAGAGCCCCGGCGCGAAGAGGAAGAGAGATTCTTTCCCAGAAGAGGCCCCCTGGTAGTACCCGGCACTTACACGGTTACCATAAAATACAAAGATCATGAAGTTTCTGGTAAGGTGAATGTTTTACCCGATCCACGCTATGATATACCCAAAAAAGATCGGATTGCCAAATGGGAGACCATTCAGGAAGCCGGACGATTGCAAAATAAACTTACCGATGCTATTAATCGGATTCGCAGTACCCGGGAGGATATCAAAGTGATTGTGAAGAAAGCCCGCATCGCTCAAAAGGAAATCCAGAGCACCAATGGTCAGGCAGAAAATAACACCAAGCCTTATAAAAAGCTCATAGCTACCGCTGATTCATTGCAAAAATCTCTGGATAAACTGGAACGAAAATTATGGACTCCTCCAAAAACCAAAGGCATTGTAGGGGATCGGGATGCCATGTCGAAGATTGGCTATGTTTTACGATCGCTGAATTCATCATTTGACGCGCCAACAGAAGCCCAGAAGACTTATCTGCGTCAGGCAAGAGCTCTCATCGAAAAACGATTGAAGGAGGTGAATGAGTTCTTTATCACGCAAGTGGCTGAATTTCGACAGCAGGTAGAGCAAACAAAAATTGGCTTGCTTTCAGAATTCACAGATATGAAAATTAATAAATAGTATGAAGAGGCATGCATAAGCCATTCTTCAACAG
>CAZMEG010000208.1:0-6364 GCA_964565205.1 uncultured Cytophagia bacterium | reverse complement strand
CCCCTCCAGCGCATAACAGTGATAATTTTTTATTTTTATCGGCAAAATTGTGTATTACTAAAATCTTTTGGAGTGAACAACTACTCCCTCCCACATATTAAGTTATCAACAAAATATCAATAGTTATCCACATATGTGGATAAATAAAATACATGAAAAATATTTATAATTCAAGCAATAATTACTACTTTATCGCAATATTTCAAAAATTTTACATTTTTACAGTAATATCTTTAAATTTTTGATATAATTTAAGAACATTGGGAATGTAGTTGCTCGTTTCTGTAAGAAGGATGCCTTCCGCTTTATTGTTGGCTAACCAGATTGCTGCTCTTTTTTCGCCACCATTGTAAGCAGCTAATCCACCTTCTAATTGATAAGAATTAATAAGCGTTGATAAATAACGACAACCAATGCGGATATTGTAAATGGGATTAAATAAAACATCCTCGGGCGAAGTCCAGGTAATTCCTTCATAATAGGCAATCCAGATGCCCAGGTTAGGCATAATTTGCATCAAGCCCATAGCCCCCGCCTTCGATACCGTCTCTGGATTCCAGGTGCGTCCGGTTTCATAAGTGATGGTAGCACAGATTAAATCGATATCTAAATTTTCATACTTTACACTCATTTTATAAATTTCATCGGCAATTTCATATTTTAAATTGGAGGGCATATCAGGGTTGTATTGATCGATAATTTTCATGATTTTCTGAATACTGTACTGACGTACGCTGTCTACATTCATGGCAGCGCGAATATCCTGTAAGGTCTTTTCCAGTGCCATTAATTTGTCATTTTGTGGGAGACTCGTTGAAAAAATAAATTTATAAGCAAATAAGCCGAGAATGATTAATCCCAGAAGAACAACTACGGCAATAAGCAACTGAACTCGATTGACCACACTTTTGGTAACCTCACTCATTTTCTACCCCTCCTTGTAATGATTTAACCTGAAAGTAAATTTTAAAAATTTTACGAAAGGTTATGTGATTATTTGCACTTACTGAACGGAGTTCTGAAATTATGGAATTATGAAAAAATAAAAACTTAGTAAAAAGAATTAAATTTAGCCTATATTTTTATTCATGTTAGCGACAATATCATTTATGGCTTGTTGAATAACATTTTTTAAACTTTCACTGATGGCACGAACGACTTCAACCGGTTCTCGTTTTTGTGCTTTGGTTTTTGAAGAAAATTCATTTTCCCAGGTTATCTCTTGAGTTTTGGGGTCGATTAATTGGAAAAGAATGGACACATAACCATACCAATCCCTGCCTTCATCCCACTCTTCAAATGCATTAATTTTAGCCGTGAGAATATAATCTACCGGTTGAGAGGTAGGGAAGGCTACTACCTGATGAAATTTTCCAGAATTTTTAAACTGCTGGATTACCTTTTCCCGAACTATTTTCTTTGGGGGAGCAATCCAGCGGCGATAATAATAATATTGTACCTCGTACTGGGACTGGCGGTAAACAATGCGATCGCCTTCGTAAAGGGCCTCCGCATCAAAGTAACCAATACCGATATTAACAGGTACGACGCCGTCATCGGAATTGTTTTTTGGCAAATTATAATCAATGCGATAATAAAATGTTGGCGGAACACCACCGCAATTTAATGCTGAAGCTACCAGAAAACTGGCAAAAATGATATGAATTCTTTTCATGCAAATTCCTCACATTTTTTAAACTACATCAAGGAGTTTTTCTGGGTTTGGGTGCAGCTTTACGCACCAGTAACCAGGGTCTTTCCTTTACCATTCGGGTGAATTCTTCCAGATTTTGAGAAGCAAATTGAAAGTTTTCTAAAATATCCATTAAATTGGTACTGTTTAACGAGAGAATGGATTCAAACTTGGATAAAGTCGTTCTTAAATCGGCTACCAACTTTGTGGTTTCCTGGGTTGTTTTTTTAATGTAAGTTAGCGAACTATCAAAATTACTCTTATTATTATTCATTAATTGATTGACTTCTTGAGTAAGATCAGAGAGATTCAGGCTAATTTTGTCTAAATTTTGAATAACATGACTTAGATGATTTTGACCCTCGGCTAACATTTTATCCATATTGAGCAACATAGAATTAATCCGGTTGCGATTATTTTCATTAAGTAAATCGTTGACGCTGGTTAACAGGGTTTGTATTTGCTTATTCATTTCACTCAACGGTTCAGAAATCTGGGCAAATGTTAAAACGTCTTTAGAAGGAATTTCAGCCCCAGGTGGCAACAAATCGGCGGTTAAAGAACCGGGGGTTATTTCGATATGCTGGTCGGCCATGATTCCAATAGAAGTGATGAAAGCCCTGGAATCGGTTTTTACCGGAGTTTTTTCGTCCACGGCAATGATGGCTTCAATGTTGGCGGTACCATCCTCAGGCAATTTGATTTCTTTCACATACCCTACATCCATACCCCCATATTTTACCAGCGAACCTTTTTTAATTCCACCAATATATTTGAAATATATCACGTAATCTTTGGTTTTTTCACCAAAATTCACACCGAAAATAGCGATTAAAAATAACAAAAGAATGGCCAGACTAATAAAAATAAACATGCCGGCTTTTATTTCAGAAGATTCAAAATCCATGTTTGTTGCTCCTCAATGATTAATTTTAAATCATGGTGATTCCATCAAAGTACTTAAATAGCGCTCACGATCCACTTCTTCATCATCGGGAACCCTTTTTAAAAATTGCTGTACAATGGGGTTGGTATTTTGCTTAAACTCCTCCTGGGTTCCCACAGCGATGATTTTTCCATCGTGCATCATGGCTATTCGATCAGCGATGGTAAATACTGAATCCAGCTCGTGGGTGACTACCACGATGGTCATTTTAAAAGCCTTTTTTAATTTCAGGATCAAATTATCAATTCCTGCGGCAACTACCGGATCGAGACCTGCGGAGGGTTCATCACAAAATAAAATCTCCGGGTCCATGGCTATGGCACGGGCCAGGCCTGCTCGCTTTCGCATTCCACCGGAGAGCTGGGAGGGCTTAAAATCTTCGAATCCAGAAAGCCCCACCTGTTCCAGCTTCATTTTGGTAATGATGCGAATGACGCTTTCTTCCAATTTGGTATGTTCTCGAAGGGGCAGAGCCACATTATCTGCTAAAGTCATGGAATTAAACAGGGCGGAAGATTGAAATAGCATGCCAAGCCGTTTTAATATCTCCACCCGCTCCTCTGGTGTAAGTTTGGTTATATCCTTGCCTTTGATAATAATTTGCCCGGATGCGGGCGTAGCCAGACCAATCATGTGCCGTAGAAAAGTACTTTTTCCACAACCCGATCGACCCAGGATGGCAATAGATTCGCCTTTATAAATATCCAGGGAAACACCCTTTAAAATCGTTCGGTCACCGTAACGAGCAACCAGATCACGCACCTGTATGATTGGTTCACTCATACTATTTCAAAATGTTGAGTAAAATAATGCTGTGAAAAATACATCCGCTGCAATGATTAAAAAAATTGATACGACCACGGCTTGCGTGGTGGAACGCCCCACACCTTCGGCCCCCCCTTTAACAATGAACCCCTCATAACATCCAATTTTTGCTATGATCAAAGCGAAAAACACACTTTTTACCAGGCCACTGAATAAGTCTTTGAAGGTTAAGGCTGAAATGGTTTGATCGATGTATCGAATACTGGTAATATCCAGAGAAATTAAAGCAATAACATAACCTCCCAGAATACCGATGAAATCGGCCAGGATGGTCAAGCAGGGAAGCATGATGAGTAAGGCTATGGTTCTGGGAATTACCAAAAATCGTACTGGATTGATTCCCATGGTTTGCAAAGCATCAATTTCTTCGGAGACTTTCATAGTGCCAATCTCGGCTGCAATGGCCGAACCACTTCGCCCGGTAATAACAATGGAAGTTAAAAGCGGAGATAATTCACGAATGATGGAGACAACCACGAGATTGGCAACATAAATGGTGGCCCCCAACTGTTTTAGTTGATAAGCTGACTGCATGGCAATGATTAAACCAACAAAAAAAGCAATGAGGCTTACAATGGGAATGGAATCCACTCCAATACGGACCATCTGCTCGAAGGTGCTTTTCCAGTTAATGGCTTTATTTTTGAATGGGGCGACAAATATCCAGTACATGCTCTGCATGGTAAGCTTTGAAATCCGATCCAGATGACCAAAAAATATGAGCACCTGTCGCCCTACACTTCCAAAAAATCTATTGACCCTTTCCATCTTCCTTTAAACTTTGTAAGGCTTCCTCAACATTGTCATAGATATCAAATACTTTATCCAGACGACTTAACTCAAAAACCTCTTTGACCGAATCCTGTAGATTGGCTAATTTTAACTTACCCCCATATTTATTGGCCTGTTGAAGTCCCTCCACCAGTGTTGCCACGCCAGAACTATCCATATAACTAACTTTGCCGAGATTGACCAGAATGGTGGGGGTTTGATTTTTGGTTAACCGCATAATTACCTTTCTAACCTCCGGTGAGGAGTACAAATCTACTTCCCCTTCTATCTCAATGATTGCAACAGAATCAATTTTACTCTCATTGACCTTAAGCATTAGTCCTCCTTACCCGGTAAAAATTTAGCAAGAGTCAATTTATTCCCTTCTTTTAATGAATTATCATAAATGACTACATCCATGGTGCTTCGAATCAGATGTACCCCCAGGCCACCAGGACGTACGTCTTCCAGCTCTCTGGATTTAATTTTTTTGGGATCGGCTTTTTCTCCAAAATCCCGTAAAACAATTTCAAGGCGATCCTGCAAAATGCGACATGTTACAATAATCGGTTTATTTTTTTTACCTTTATAGGCATGTTTTATAATATTCGATGCAGCTTCATCCACGGCCAGAATCACAGCATTGGTGGTATCTTTCGGAAAGCCACATAATTCACAGAGGTGACTTATGCCGCATCGAACAATTTTCAATAACTTTGGATCACTGGGCACTTTTATTTCAACGCTTTCCATTGGTAACCTCCAGCCCACAGATGTCAATTAACAGATTCAGTCTGCTTTCCATTCCATCGAATCACAGAGACTGTAACATCATCGTGCTGCGCGACTCCTTTCGAAAATTTTTGCACATCGTGAATTAAACATTTAATTAAATCTTCGACTGAAGAAAAGGGTTTTATAAGAAGTCTTAATAATTTTTGCAGGGTATATTCTTCATCCCGTTTATTTTTCGCTTCTATTACTCCATCGGTAACCATGAGTAAATAATCGCCCGGATGCAGTTGTACAGTCGCCTGGTGATAGTCGTAATTTTGTAAAATTCCCAAAGGAATTCCTTTTGTCTTTTTTTCCAGTACTTCTAATTTATTTTGATGGGTTTGAATATGAATTAAAGGCAGGTGTCCGGCGTTACAGTAGGTAAACCGACCATTTTGGGTATTCAGAATACCATAAATAAAAGTCAAAAACATGCCCCGGCGACTTCGCTCAAACAGGATATTATTCATCATTTTCATGACTTCAGCCGGATTCTTGTGAGTCTGGGTAAACATACGGAAATCGCTGATCATTCGGGCCATAAAGAGAGCGGCTGGTACCCCTTTGCCACACACATCGCCCTGGGCGACACCGATTAAGTGGTCATTAAATTCTATAAAATCATAAAAATCTCCCCCCACGGCTGTGGCGGGTATACTTTTCGCTGCCACTTCAAAGAGTCCCTCTGGAGAGGTCGGGAACCGATCCGGCATGAAGCTCTGCTGAATAAATTTAGCCGCTTCCAGTTGTTGTTCCAGCTTTTGTTTTTCCAGCGCCAATTTATGCATCCGTGCGTTGTCGATAGCCAGCGCCACCTGCCGACAAAACGTGCAAAAGAGTTCCAGGTCATCCTTATCAAACGCCTTACCATCGCGCCGATTAATTACCTCCGCGACACCTATAATTTTGCCTTTAACCTTTAAAGGCGCCGCTAAAATAGAGCGAGTTTGAAATCCCGTTTGTTGATCAATCTTAGCAAAAAACCGTGGATCTTTTCGGGCATCGGGAATAATCTGGGGTTCCCCGTGGACAGCTACCCATCCAGCAATTCCTTCCCCCATTTTTAAATGCATTTTACGCTTGACCTGATCGCCTACCTCTCCCAGGGCCAGTGCACATTCCAGTACATTTTTTTGCTCATTAATAAGCATCACGGAACTGGCTTCGGCATTCATAACCGATTGCGCCTTTTCCATCACCAGACCTATAAGGGTATCAAGATCAAGTGTAGAATTTATAATAATGCTAACTTCGATTAAGCTGGAAAGAGCCTTAATTTTGGCGAGTAAGTGTGTTAGTTGCCGGTTTATTTCTTCAGCATCCTGAGTAATTGGTAAAGGGTTACTTTGATT
>CAZMEG010000207.1:0-6365 GCA_964565205.1 uncultured Cytophagia bacterium | reverse complement strand
TTAATCGAAAGGAGAATTCTATGAATTTACCCGAATACTCAGTAAAGAAACCCATAACTATGCTTATGATTATTTTAAGCATCATTGTACTGGGTGCTCTGGCATTAAAACGATTACCTCTGACTTTTTATCCTGATATTGCCTGGCCCTCTTTACGCATTCAGGTTCCCTATCCTTCCTCTTCACCTGAGGAAGTGGAAAGATTGATCACACGTCCCATTGAAGAAATCATGGGGACGGTTTCACATCTGGAAAAAATTACTTCCACATCTTCAGCCAACAGTGCCTCCATTCGGTTGGAATTTACCTGGGGCACGGATATGGAACTGGCCTCGATGGAAGTACGCGATCGCCTGGATCGAGTACGCAGCCAGTTACCCGAGGATGTGGACCGTATTTATATTCGACGCTGGCAAACCAGCGATATCCCCATTCTCCGGTTCAGTCTGGCCTGGGAAGGTCCCACCGATGAATTATATGAAATGGTCAATAAAGTTATCGTGCCTCAAATTCAGCGAATTGATGGGGTGGCCAATGTGGTGGTTCGGGGTATGGCGGAACGACAGGTGCTCATAGAACTGGACCTCGAGCGTTTACGTGCTCATAATATTGACATCTACACACTGGCGCGCAGTCTTCGAACAAATAACGTTAACATCTCTGGTGGGTACATTATTGATGCCGACCGCAAATATACGGTACGGGTGATTGGAGAATTTCAGACTCTCGATGAGATAAAGCAGGTTCCCATTGAAGGCACCAATTTAATCCTTAATGATGTGGCCGACATACGTTTTGATTTTCCTGAACAAAAAGAATTTGAGCGGTTGAATAAACGGGAAGCTATTGTTGTAAATGTCTATAAAACCTCCACAGCCAATGTCGTTGAAGTGGCTCAAAAAGTTAAAAAGCGGCTGAAAGAATTGAGGAAGGATCCCAAATTTTCACAATTCTATATGCAAATGTTTCGAGACCAATCCCGTGACATTTTAAAAAGCCTGCGGAATCTTTCTTTCGCCGGTATCTTCGGCGGGATCTTAGCCACCTGCATTCTGTTTTTATTCTTACGTAAAGTGCGAAGTACCGTGATTATCGGTCTGGCTATTCCCATCTCTATCATAGCTACTTTTCTTTTGATGTATCTCTTAAGGTTAGCCCCGTTTAACTCACAGATTACCATTAATCTGGTCTCACTGTCCGGCCTCATGTTTGCGGTCGGCATGCTGGTGGACCCTGCTGTGGTGGTTCTGGAAAATATATTCCGCCATAAACAGGAAGAAGGGCTGGAAGCTCACAGGGCAGCCATTGTCGGGGCAAAAGAAGTTGCGGTGGCGGTTACTTCGGCTACTCTGACTACGGTAATAGTGTTTGTGCCTCTGGTTTTTATGTCCAACACAGGCATGGGACGCTGGATGAATGATTTTGGCATTGCCATTGTAAGTGCCACTCTGGCCAGTCTGCTGATCAGCCTGACCCTGGTTCCTCTGGCTGCCTCCAGGATATTTACCGGAAAAGAAAAACCGCGCGCCAAATTACTGGTAAAAATGGGAGAGGCTTATGGTCGCGCCATCAGTGGATTTATTCGCTATCGTTTTTTTGCTCTTTTAGCCTTTATTGGCATTGGCGCAGGGGCCTGGATGTTATATCTTAATATTGATCGCGATTGGATTCCTCGCACTCCTGAACGCCGTATGGATTTGATTCTTGATCTCTCACCAAACTTCTCACTTGAAGAAATTGCTACAATTTTTGATTCTTTAGAAACTATTTTGCTTTCTCATAAAGATCAACTCGAAATTGCTAATATTGCCAGTGAATATGCAAGAAAAAGGGGCGAATTAATCATTTATTTCACCCCGGAAGAACAGGCGAAAAAAAATACCACCCAGCTTTATGATGAGGTACGGGCTTTGTTACCGGAAATTCCGGGAGTACATTTTAGAGTCGGAAGAATGCACGGTTATGGTGGGAATCAAATCGGTGTGAGTGTTTTAATTAAAGGAAAAAGTATGGCCGTACTCCGTTCTTATGCAGAAGAAATTAAAAATATGTTAAAAGATATTCCCGGGATTAAAGATATTGACACTTCTCTTGAACGTGGGGATGAGGAAATCCATATAAATGTGGACCGGGTTAAGGCACAACGTTATGGCCTTTCTGCCCAACGGGTTGCCTGGTCGGTGTTATCAGCTTTAAGCAGTCGGGCCAATTCTAAATTCAAAACCGAGGATAAGGAAGTAGATATTCTGGTTCAACTTGATGAAGAAGATCGCGTGAATTTACAGCAATTAGAAAATATGGCTATTCGTACCAGCCACAACGAAATGGTTCAATTAGGAGCCCTGGCAAATTTCAGCAAACATAAGGGCCCCGATGCTATCACCCGTGAAGACCGAGAGACCACCGTGACTATATTTGCCAACACCGATCGTATGGGACTGTGGAGAGTCAGCCGTGAGATATACCAGAGGATGGCGTCCATTCAGTTACCACCGGGCTACTCCTGGAGTCTGGGGCGCAACTGGCGCATGATGCGTCAAACGGAATCTGAATCCGGGTTTGCCATAATCCTCGCAATTGTTCTTATTTATATTGTCATGGCGTCGCTGTTTGAATCATTCATTCACCCCTTTACCATCTTATTTTCGGTGCCATTTGCTTTAATCGGAGTATTTCTTTTGTTCTGGGCTACCAGCACCAATCTGACAAATATGGCCTATCTGGGCATCATTGTGGTTTGTGGCCTGGTGGTGAATAACGGGATAATATTAATTGATGCCATCAATAAATTACGGCGTCGGGGCTACTCAAGAAGTGAAGCCATTCGGATCGGCGGCCGTAATCGCCTTCGCCCCATTTTAATGACCACTTTAACAACTATCATCGGATTGTTGCCTATTGTGTTGCCCTCTTTGTTACCGGGAATCTTTGGTCCACAGGAAGGGCGAGCGGCCATGTACACTCCCGTAGGCATTGCTGTGGTGGGTGGTCTGTTAACCAGCACCCCGTTAACCCTGTTTTTAATGCCCATTATTTATGTGATGCTGGATGATCTTAGTCAGTGGTTCGTAAGGGTGGCCAGGCGAGCCACACTTTTTCAAACAAAGCCCGTTAGTACTTCATGAGAAATATGTGGTTAGACGCTGTCCCTGATGTCCCTGACAGCCGTATGTTTGGGCTTAATGAACAATGAATTTGATTGAATAAAGTTATCAAAGAGGTCGTGCTACTATGAAAATTGTGAGATTCTCCATAAAACGTCCGGTTACTATAACCATGTTTATGGTTGCGTCCATAGTATTTGGATTGGTGGCTTTTGATCAATTGCCCATTAATCTTTTGCCTGAAATTTCCTACCCAACTCTGACCATTCGCACCGAATATCCAGGTACGGCTCCCAACGAAGTAGAAAATTTGATTTCAAAGCCAATAGAAGAGGCCGTGGGGGTCATTTCCGGGGTCATTCGAACCAGTTCTATTTCAAGACCTGGCGTCTCGGATGTTATCATTGAATTTGACTGGGACACCGACATGGACTTTGCCTCGCTGGATGTGCGAGAAAAATTAGATATGCTAAATTTACCCAGTGATGCCGAACAGCCCATTTTGCTACGTTTTGATCCTTCGCTGGATCCCATCATGCGCATTGCCCTGGCCGGTAATGAAAGTCTCATTGCTTTGCGGTTGTTTGCCGAGGAACGCATTAAACAGGACCTGGAATCCCTGGATGGCGTGGCTTCTGTACAGGTTTCCGGAGGACTCGAGGAAGAAATTCAAATCAATGTAAATGAGGGCAAGCTGGCTGTCCTCGGTATTCCCATCACACAGGTTTCTCAGCGCCTGGCTCAGGAAAATATAAATTTAACGGGCGGTACTTTAAAGGAAGGCGAGGCTGAATTTCTGGTTAGAACCTTAAATGAGTTCAAATCTGCTGAAGAAATTCAGGACATCGTGATCGGTATGCGCGATAATGTACCCATTTTACTTAAAGATGTGGCAGAAGTGAAAAAGAGTCACAAAGAGCGTAAAGTAATCACGCATCTGAATGGTAAAGAATCTGTTGAAATTGCCATTTACAAAGAAGCTGACAAAAATACGGTGACGGTGGCACGCCTGGTAAAAGAAAAACTTAAAGAAATCATGGATGAGTTTAAACAGTACAATGTTCCTCTTAGCATGACCATCGTTAACGATCAATCGCTTTTCATTCAGCATTCGGTAGAGGAGGTTCTGAATACGGCCGTCTGGGGAGGCATTCTGGCAATTCTCGTGCTTTACCTTTTCCTTAGAAATCTCGGTAGCACCCTCATCATCAGTCTGGCTATACCGATCTCGGTGATTGTAACCTTCTTTTTTATGTATGTAAGCAAGGTAAGCCTAAACATCATGTCTTTGGGAGGTCTGGCTCTGGGGATCGGCATGCTGGTGGATAATGCCATTGTGGTTCTGGAATCAATCGATCGCTATCGCAAGAAAAACCTAACCCCGGAAGAAGCCGCTGATCGAGGTACCACCGAAGTGGGTAAAGCCATTATAGCCTCTACCTTAACCACCGTTTGTGTATTCGTCCCCATTATTTTTGTGGAAGGAATTGCCGGTCAACTTTTCAATGACCAGGCACTCACGGTAACTTTTTCACTACTGGCGTCTTTACTGGTTGCTTTGACTTTAATTCCAATGCTGGCTTCTCGAAAATTTCAAAAAAAATCCTTGGAGAAAATCGAGACCCGTGTGGGATCAGAAAAAATCAGAGGTAAAGCTGGCAATATTTTATATTTAATTTTTACCGAGATACCCGCCTGGTTGGTTGCCCGGTTTATTTTTGTCGTGAAAACCGTGGGTGGATTTTTTAATCGTCTGTTAAGTCCCGTTTATAACCTTTTCGATCGCCTTTTAAACAATTTAATTGAAGGGTATCCTAAATTTTTAGACAAGGTGTTGCAACAAAAAAAGAAATTTCTGGTTGGAACACTGATCCTGTTTATTGCTTCCCTTTTAAGTTTTCCTTTTTTAGGAAGCGAACTTATTCCAGAGATGAGTCAGGGTGAATTTTATGTGGACGTTAGAATGCCCATTGGAACCCCCCTTGAAGAAACGGAAAGAACAGTGAATTACATGGCAAACCTGGCCAAACAGGTGCCGGGTATCGGTACCGTATATACGGTCGCAGGTACGGCAGCCCAGATGGGATTCAGCGTTACCGAGGAAAGGGAAAACATCGGGCAATTGTTAATTCGTTTAACCTCTGGAGCCAATAAAAGGCAGGAGTTGCTGGTTATGGATCAACTCCGGCAAAAATTTAGCAATTTGCCCGGCGTAGAGTACAAATTTTCACGCCCCACCCTTTTCAGTTTTAAAACCCCTATTGAAGTGGAGGTACGAGGTTACAATTTAAGCGAACTGGAACGCATCAGTTTGGATCTGGCCCAGGAAATGCGAAAGATTCCGGGATTGCGGGATGTGCGAGCCTCAACAGAGGGTGGTAACCCAGAAGTTCAAATTGTATTTAATCGGCGGCGTGTGGCTCAAATGGGACTGGACATTGCTACCATCGGCTCTATTGTTCGCAATAAAATTCAGGGAGAAGTCAGTACCGAATTAAATCGCCAGGATCGTAAGATAGATATTCGAGTTCGAGCAAGAGAGGAGGATCGCCAGAGTGTGGAAAATCTGCGTAAATTGGCGATTAACCCCATGGGTTCCGTGGCCATTCCCCTGTCTGCCGTGGCCGATATCCGAATTGAACGAGGTCCCAGCGAAATACGTCGCATTGATCAGGAACGGGTGGCACTGGTGACAGCAAATTTAAAGGGCCGTGATCTGGGAAGTGTCACGCGAGACATCCAGAAAATTATTGATGGCATTCAGCTTCCCCCGGATTTTCGAATTACAATAGGCGGGCAACAGCGGGAGATGGTGGCTTCTTTTGATAGTATGAAACTGGCCATCGCCCTGGCAATTTTTCTGGTCTATCTGGTCATGGCTTCCCAATTTGAATCTTTAATTCAACCATTTATCATCATGTTTACCATACCGTTCGCTCTGATTGGAGTCATTTTGACCTTGCATATTACCCGAACCCCCATCAGTGTGGTGGTACTGATTGGTTTAATCATGCTGGCTGGTATCGTGGTAAACAATGCCATTGTTTTGATAGATTACATCAACCAGTTGCGTCAGCAGGGTTTAGCCAAACGGGAGGCCATCAAACAGGCGGGCCAGGTGCGTCTGCGCCCCATTCTAATGACCACCCTGACCACAGTGCTGGGTCTCTTACCCATGGCGCTTGGATTTGGTGAAGGTGCCGAACTACGCACTCCCATGGCTGTAACCGTTATTGGTGGGCTACTTGTGGGCACACTGCT
>CAZMEG010000206.1:0-6371 GCA_964565205.1 uncultured Cytophagia bacterium | reverse complement strand
GCTATTTACTATCGCACTCCTTTTGGAGAAACTACCGAATCCCAGTGGGATGAACTTTTTAATATCAATTTGAAAGCCCCCTTTTTTTGTGCCCAATTTGTTTCCCGATATATGAAACAACAACAATCCGGTAATATCATCAACATAGCCGATGTGGCCGGTATCGACCCATGGAGCGGTTTTATTCCCTATTCGGCGTCTAAAGCAGGGCTGATTTCTATTACCAAAGGGATGGCAAAAGCTCTGGCACCTCATATACGGGTCAATGCTATTGCGCCGGGAACGGTCATCATGCGTGAAGAAGCCACCGAAGAAGAAAGAAAGGTTATCGAGCAACGGACCCTCCTAAAACGAATTGGCAACCCCGAAGATATCGTTAAGACGGTACTTTTTATCCTTGAATGCGATTATCTCACCGGTGCAGTGATTGCTGTGGATGGTGGAAGATTGCTGGTTTAAATGTAAGTGTTTACGTGTTCACGTGTTTATGTGTTCAAGTGCTTGGGATTTAAAAAAATAATTGCCTTTTTGGAAACAATCCAAAAATACCACCGGTGTGAATAAACAGGATATTCTCTCCTGCTTTAAATTTTCCCTGGCGAATTTGGTCGATGAGGCCAAACATGGCTTTGCCGGTATAAACCGGGTCTAAGATTAACCCTTCCATTCGGGCGACTTTTTTAATCACCTCCAGTTCTTCCTGTCGACTTAACGCATATCCCTTTCCCACATACCCATCAATAATTTTAATATCATTTTTACTTACCGTCAAATTCAAATCAAATAGTTTATTACTCCTTTTGACCAGATCATATATTTTGTTGACAAAAAAATGTGCATCATCACAAACGTTGATGCCGTAAATGTTAAAAGGTAAATCATAATAAAATTTACCCAAAAGCAGTCCAGCATAGGTTCCCCCGGATCCCACCGCCAAAACTACATGATGAATAGGAAGCTTCATCTTAGAGAGTTGCTGAGCAAGCTCTTCGGCAGCTTTAAAATACCCCATGGTTCCCAGTTCATTCGATCCCCCTTCGGGAATAACGTATGGACGATGGCCCTTGTTTTTATAGCCATCAGCCATTTCTGCCATTAAAATGTCCACTTTTTCATATTCTTCAGGGGTAATGAATTGAATTTCAGCTCCAAAAAGACGATCCAAAAATAAGTTACCGTCCAATGCGCCCCCAACTGAATTTCTGAGAACCAGATGACATTTCATTCCTAATTTAGCTGCCATAACCGCTGTTGTGCGAGCATGGTTGGATTGTTGCCCACCGCAGGTAATTAAAACATCACATTTTTTTTCAACCGCATCTGCTAAGAGAAACTCTAATTTTCTAATCTTATTACCGGACATGGCCATTTCAGTCAAATCATCCCGTTTGACATATAGGGTCGGTCCTTCTAAAGTTTTAGACAATTTTTCTAATTTCTGGATTGGGGTGGGCAGTTGTGCCATGGAAAGGGAGGGGGGATAGTTAAAATTCATTTTGATGGCTCCTATGCTTGTTGCTCGGTTGTTTTTGATTTATTCTTTGATTTTAGTAATTCTTTAAACCGCAGTGCATCATTTCGCATATTTACATTGTTGAATAAACAATATATTTTATCACCCTGAGAACAAAACTCTATAAGTCTAAGCAGGTCTTCATCTGTATATTGATAGTTGTAACCTTTTATTCCGTGCAGCCTGTAATATTTTATCGTTTCACTGATTGTTTCATCTTTAAAAGGATCCACTACATGGATCAGATTTAATTCATCACAAAGTTGTTTTACTAAATTCTTCGGCCAGTTACCACGGGGTTCCCAGGCAAAAATAAAATTCTCCCGATCCACTGAGGTAAAAAATTGACGCATGTTCTTCAAATTTTCCTCGGTTGGGGTAAAATTGGGTGGGCATTGAAAGACTATTATAGTGGCCTTGAGATTGAGGGCAAACTGTTTGGTCTTTTCCCAGGCATTTAAAACTTCACGTGTAGGTTTAAAAAAACCGTATCGATTTTTTAACTTTTCTGGAATTCGTGTCTTTAATCTACGATAAGTGGGGCTGGTAGGCTTATGTGTAATTAATTGCCAGGCTTTCATAGTAAATTCAAAAGACCCTGGGGCCGCATTACGCCATTTAACAGCCGTAGTAATTTTAGGTGGCTGATAAAAAGTGTTTTGAATTTCTACAAGATTAAAATGTTTAAAATATTTGTAATGAGCTTCAGAAAAGCCACAACAACCAACTTTAATCAACCTTTAAATCCCTTTCTATTAATAATGAACGTCCTTTAATTAATTGCTCTAAAGTAACTTTAGGGTGAACTTCGAGAACGCGAATTGTATCATCCCAGTATTGGGCGATCATATCAAAATTAATATTACCATACCCCGGTGCCCAGTGGTCATCCATTTCTCTGGCATCATGAATGTGCAGACCAATAAGATAATCTTTATATTCTTTTAGAAAATCTTCATGAGTAGCAATTCCAAGGTTTTCATTAACCTGGGCATGTCCCGTATCATGCCAGTATTTAAGCTGGCTTCCGTCAAATTTTTTCAAAATAAGACCGATTTCCTCAAAGTCAGGTATTTCATGGTAATTATAGCGAGTTTCAATGCCCAGCAAAACATTTTGTCGTTCGGCTTCTTTATTTACTTTCTCAAGAGAATGAAATAAAGCATCCAGATGTTTTGGCGCCCTGTTTTTTCTTTCTTTTAATTTTTCATTTAATATTTCCCTGGCTTCTTCATCACTATTAACGGCTTTACTAATTTTTTCTTTTTCAGGGTCCATGTCTACTTTTCCCAGGTGCAATACGATGGCCGGAACTTCAAGATCATTGGCCACCTGAATAGTTCTACATGTGTATTTCACGGCTTTCTCCCGTTCATCCCTGTCTAAACTGGACAATGAAAACAAATCTCCGGACGCCTGTTCCCGTGGAATATCATCCGGATGCGGAAAATAATTATGAATACTTGTGACCACTATTTCTTTGCGTTTGAGAATTCCATAAATTTCCTCAAATATGGATTCAGTGATTCGATAATCCAGTTCGATGGCCTCAAATCCGGTTTCTTCCAATTTTTTCAGTAACTCAAATCCTGTTTGAATATTTGCAGAACACCACGAAGTGGATAGACTGAACATATTTAACTAACCTGAATAATTCATAGAATAATATAATCCATTTTGATTTATCAACTTACATTTTTTGTAACCCCACTCTCTTTATCAAAGTTTTTAAATAATGCAAATTAAAATTTAAAAGGTTCAGGAGTAAAAGAAAGAACAAAGATTATGAGGGTTAAAACTCCAATAACCACGCGCATCTCATCTAAAGGTGTTTCGTCAAGCGTTGGTGGATGCTTATAACCAAACCAAATTAGTAACAGAAGCAACACAATCCAGCCCGGGTAAATGAATATCGTGATAAAGCCAAACGTAATTAAAGCTACAGTGGCCACATAGTTATGGTTGCGGCCTAAAAGCGCATACACAATGTGCCCACCGTCTAACTGTCCGATAGGTAATAAATTTAAAGCTGTAACAAATAGACCGGCCCAACCAGCAAAAGCCATGGGATGCAATAAAACATCTTTACCTTCAGGTAAGGTCCCGATGGCCAGTTTTGATATTTGAGAGAATAACAGTGACTCCCCGAGAAAATAAGTATTTTTTGCTGTATCCGGGGAAATGGTGATGATTTGCGAGAATTTTAATCCGTAATAAATACAGGGCAGGGTTACCGCCAGACCCGCCAGAGGACCAGCCACAGCCACATCAAAAAGGGCTCTGCGACTGGGTATACGCGATTCCATTTTGATCACAGCGCCAAAAGTTCCAAATGGGCTCAATACAGGCATTGGCAAAAAATATGGCAACGTAGCTTGAATACCATATTTTCGGCACATCAAATAATGACCCATTTCATGAGCTAATAAAATAGAAATGATCGATGTGCTGTACCATACACCAGCCTGCCAGTTTCCATGTTGAAACCAGCCAGTTAAAAAGGTAGAAATATAGGTGGCAAAAAATAGAATCACATTAATCTTAGGTTTGCCACCACGAAGTTTATTAAAAATTTTAAGCTGTTTTGGTTGATAATATTGGTAATAAGAATAATAATCTTCTGAAGGGTGATGATTATTCATGTTGCCTATTCACTTTTATTTAAAAATTACAATTACCTCGTCGCCAATTGAAGCATTTAATATTTTTTGTGCGTTATTGAGATTAACCGACAATTCTAAAAAACCTGAACTACCAACAAGAGCTAAAAGTTGATCGGGTTCTTTTTCCGCATACGACTTACTGAGACCCACAATTTGACGATCTTTACACTTTATTTTAACCTGCTTTGTATCCAATGGTTGCAATTTTTCTTCGGGAATGTTGGTGATGAGATTACCAAATCGATCAATATAAATGATTCTACCAGTTATTTTGTCCTCTTTTTCAAGTAGCTCGGGGATATGACCCCGGTTATAGTCACGGGCAAGATCGCCCACCTCTTCAAAAGCGATACCTTTGGCCAAAAAAGCTGCTACCGGCGCAAAAATATCTCGACCGTGAAATGTCTGACTAATTACGGGTAAAAAATATTCCTGATTTGTGACTTCTCTTACGATGGCATCCTGATGTCTGGAGAAAATATATTTCAAAACACCGTTGTCTGGAGCCAAAAAATAGTGTTTGCCTGCCCGGACACATAAAATTTTGCGTTCACTACCCACCCCGGGATCCACCACCACTACATGAATTGTTTCAGCAGGAAAATACCTGTAACTGTTAAACAATAAAAATGCCGCTGAATCAATATCCTGGGGTTCAACCTCATGGCTTATATCCACGATTTTTACATCAGGCGCAATGGTATAAATGACCCCTTTCATGGTACCTACAAAACCATCACGCGTGCCAAAATCTGTAAGTAAAGTTATTACTCTGGTAATCATTTTAATAACATAGTAATTTATGTAAAAAGTATCAAGACCCTTTTACCCCTTTTACTAAAGGCACTTGAAAATTTTTAATTAAAATAATATTTTAAACGATATGAAAGCAACAAAGATTTAATGTAAATCTAAAATTTTAGAGATGGTCTTATGCAAGGAAAAGCTACTTCACCGCGTATCTTGAACCTTTCCTGGGGACGAATCGAGGTGGAAGGTCAGGGAAGGCCTTTTAAAGATGCTAAAGTTTATCCCGGTGGTGCTCGAGAGTGGGATTGGAACGAAACCGGCACCCGTCATGTGCCCGGTATTCAACCCGAAGATGTGAAAGAACTCATTGACCACGGCGCGAAAGTGATCATTCTTTCCCGGGGCATGTACGAACAGCTACAGGTTTGTCCCGAGACTCTGAAACTATTGGAAGAAAAAGGTATACAGGTACATATTCTTCAAACTGAAAAAGCAGTACAAGTTTACAATCAACTTCGGGAACTCGAAGCAGTCGGAGGTCTTTTTCATACAACGTGTTAACCTATTCACAATTCCAAAACAGGATATTAATACACCACCAAATACAATAAGATACAGCAAATCGGGTCAAGAAAATCCCAAATCCCAATCAACAAATCCCAACTTCATACTGGCATTTGGGATTTGTTAAAGTGGGATTTTATTTTTGGGCTTGGTTGAGCTTCTTGCCCATATTTTTCTTCGTGTCCTTTAGGTTCAGGAATTTTTCAAGATGATTAAATTTTTATTGTATGGTAAAGGTTACCATAAAACCCACCGTATCCCCATCCGTTTCGGGACTCAATTTTTCTGTAATTTTACCGTCGTTGAAACTTTTGTAAGAATAATCCAGCGATTTAATCATCAATTCCGCTCCTACACCAAAATGGCGTGAAAAAAATAAATCCATACCAAGGGCTAAATTGACTCCGATGCCGGTAAAGGCCGTATCTGAGTTCTGAGCCTGTAATGAATAACCTCCAATTCCAACTTTACCGTAGGGTTGTAATCGGGATTCAGTAATAAATTTATGTTGAAGATTTAATTCAAGCCCGGCAAAATCTGTAAGTATTTCTGAAGTTTTGCGAGTATGTTCGGCACCTAAAACATTAATCCAGAGGCTAAAATGATCGGTAAAACCCCAGCCCAGGCCCAGCATGCCACCTTCTCCTTCGTTTAAATTTTGGTCCGGAGCCGCCTCGAAGCTCCCGGCCCCAAGAACCAATTTAAGGCCCCTGTGTGAAAATCTTGATTGTGGCTTTTCCTGTCCCAAAGCCGTAAAAGCGATACAAACCGTAAATAATATCGAGAAAATTGTTTGTTTTGACATAGAAATCTCCTATTGTTTTTTTATTTAGGGTTTTCACAAACCCCAGAATTGTCAAAAAGGATGCCAGTTAATTTTA
>CAZMEG010000205.1:0-6403 GCA_964565205.1 uncultured Cytophagia bacterium | reverse complement strand
AGTCCCATGATAAAAGCTCCCCAGCCATTCAGTGGAATCAAAATGCACACCGGCGCCGAGGTGGAATCACATATGTAAGCCAGCTTTTCCCGAGAGATTTTTAATTTGTCAAAAATCGGGCGGGCTACCGCCCCTGTTACCAGGCAGGTGATGCTGGATTCTACAAAGATGACCACACCGGTAAACCAGGCCAGAAGCCCGGCACTCCGTCGGTCCTTCACCAGACCTTTCTTCATCACCCATTGAATAAAACCCTCCACGCCACCCGAACGCTGGGTGTAGGCAATGAGGGCCCCCACCATGGCGCTGAAGGCGATTACCTTGGTGTTGCCCCCGTCTTCAAACACTCGCACACAGGCTTCCAGAGCATCTTGTAACCCTGCAATGGGATTCCCCTGCGCAAGGATCGTCCAGCCTAACCAGATACCAAAAAATAGCGAGATAAAAACCTGTTTGGTCCAGATCGCCAGGATGATGGCAATCACGGGAGGAAGAACCGATAACCAGCCAATAGATTTTATAAAGTTTCCAACCATTTATGATTTTTTCAATTGTGTTCTGACTCTTTTAAGAACTTTTTAGAATATTTTAATAGAACTTTCATAAATTTATCCCACTCATTAAAAATTTAACAAGCTAACACGCAAAGACGCTAAGACGCTAAGCTTATTTAAATATCTTTTCAAAAGGTTCAACTCGACCTTCTTTATGATTTTTTGTTGCTTCTTCAATGGAATCTAAATATGTTTTGCTGGAAAGAGCAATTAAATCTTCTACAACTTCTTCAAGCGATTCTTTACCGACACTTGGCGTCTCGGCGACTTTGCGTGAATATATTTAATCTCTTACTGCTGCCAAAACCTTTTCCACAATCTCGCCAAAATAATCCGGCCCGGTGGGCTGGTGTTTCACCTCATAATTCACACAGCATTCGCCGATGCATTCATTAGCACAGGCATAGCATCCCGGATTCAGGGAGGTAGAGCCATATTTTTCCCGGAGATCGTAAAGTTCCTCAACTTTTTCTCTGGGCAGTACCCGTTCACCACCGAGAGCTCTTGCAATGAAAGTAATCTGGGCGTAATGCTCCACCCGCTCCATTTTAAAATAAGCATCCATTAAGTCTTTGCCGATAGTCACCACGCCATGATTTGCCAGCAGAAAAGCTTCGCACGAGTGAATGAATGGCCGCAGGGAATTGGGAAGTTCTTCGGTGGATGGTGTGCCATACTCCGCCAGAGGAATGGTTCCCATGGTCACAATGACCTCGGCTAACACACACTTGTCCAGTGCCAGGCCGGCGGTGGCAAATCCCGTGGCATAGGGTGGATGGGCATGCACCACCGCCTGAACATCCGGGCGTTCCCGGTAAATGAACAGGTGCATGGGAAGCTCGGTGGAGGGCCTACCCGGCGACAGGGCACGCCCTTCCATGTTCACCACTACCATGCTTTCCGGGGTCATGAAGCCTTTGGACACACCCGTGGGCGTGGTTAGAATTCGCTCATCATCCAGACGGGCGCTGATGTTGCCATCATTGGCCGCCACATAGCCACGCTGATACATCCTCCGCCCGATCTCGACGATGGTCTGGCGGAGATGGGTTTCATTTTGATGATTCATTTTAATTTTGCTTTCCAAATTCGTGTTTTAATAAATCTTTATAGATTTGAAGGTAATGACATCCCATTTCCTGATTAGTAAAACGACGAGCTACCCGAACATAAGCATGCTCTCCCAGGAGTTTTGCTTTTTCAGGATTATTTAACAAAAATAAAATGGCATCAATGAACGCTTGTTTTTTCCCGTTAATGATTAAGCCCGAAATGCCATCTTCAACGACATCTGGAATGGAGCCCACAGGTGTTACTACTACCGGCAATCTGGCTGCCATAGCCTCTAACAGAGCTAATGGTAATCCTTCATCCAAAGATGGCAAAACAAAGATATCCATAACTGATAAAAGTTCTGGGATATCGTCTCGTTGTCCCAAAAAAATTATTTTCTCGGATAAGTTTAGTCTTTTTATTTTACTCATTAAAGCAACTCTTAAAGGACCATCTCCAATGATCAAAAATATCGTTTCGGGTTTTTGTTTAATAATAGAAGTTGCACTTTCAATGATCAGTTCCTGATTTTTTTGAGTACAAATCCGACCAATAGTTCCAATAACTTTTGTGTTATTTGAAATACCCAGAGCCTTGCGAATTTGATTTCTGTTGAACGATTTTTGAAATCTAGTCAAATCAATTCCATTGTAAACCACCGAGACTCTTTTGCCATTTAAACGAAATTTTTGCAAATCGCTTTTAATCTGTTCCGATGTCGTTACTATATGATTAAATCGCCTAAGCGCAAACTTATCCAGGAAGGTATAGATTTTAAATTTAAAATCATAATTGATGTCGTCATATAAATGACACGTAGTCATTTTCACACATTTCATGTTAATTGTTGCCAGCAGATTAAATATATTTGCCTTATATTGATGCGAATGAATTAAAGAGATATTTTCCTGTTTAACGTAATTTCTAATTGATTTCAAAGTACGCCAGTCAAAACGTCCAGAGCAATTAAAGACGCGAGTTTGAATGTGGACTTTTTCGGCTGCAATTTTTAATGTATCATCGGGATTATGTTCATTTCTTATAATACCAATCACTGGCTGAAATTCCGATTTTAAAAGCTCCTTGGAAAGCTCGATAATGAAGCGCTCCACGCCAGCAAATCCAGTAGTACTAACTAATTGCAAGACTTTATATTTTACAACACTCATATAATTTACAGTAATTGCCGGGTTGTTTCATCACGAGTGAAATGGGCGATCACATCATCGGGATCTGTGTTTCCATTTAAAATTGTTTGACAAATATCTTCTATTCTTTTGTGATATATCATTAAAAATAATTTTTTGCCGATAGCTGCTAAACTGCCAGTCAGGATTAATTTTAAACTTTTTAAAGCTTGGACTTTTTTATAAAATATGTAAAGTGGATTACGATCCATGTAACGCTCTTTCTGGAATCTTTTTACCAGTTCAGGATAGTGAATTTCCAAATATTTTAATTGAGCTTGGAGACGGGCAAAATAATGCATTAAATCTTCAAAGGAAGGGGGAAGAAAATATGCAACTGCTTTAGGAACAATCTTTATTTTATCTCTCGGAATAAGCACCGTTAAAAAAATATCTTCACCAATGGTTTGTGGCATTTCCGAGAAACCATAATTGTAAAAGTAAGATAACAAAGCACTTTTTTTAAACGCATAAATGCCACCATATATATAATCCTGATGAAGTGGTTTCATAATAAAACCGGTCAATCTTCTTTCCCAACTAGTAGTTTTTTGGGGATCTGGTTTCTGAATACCTCCAGCAATTACCACTTCACTTGTTTCAAGAGCATTTAACAACTCAGTAAATGCAAAGATAGGAAACTGTATGTCTGCATCCAAAAAAATTACCAACTCATTAGTGGTATTTTTAATCAAAGTGTTCCAGGCTGCGATTTTACTGGCCTTTTTAAGTTCAATAAGTTTAATGTGAGGATATTTCACGTGCCATAATTGGACCCGTTCAGCAGTATCGTCGGTACAGCCATTAGCACATACGAGAATTTCTGTAATATTTTCACTGGTAACCTTTAGAATGTTATTTAGGATACGATCAATTAATTTACCTTCATTATAGGCGGGAATGCATACTGAAACGGAACGTGGTAAAAAATTTTCATTATTGTTAATAGCCATTTATTTAATAACATCTATTTTCATATATTCGCGTATAACCTCTGGAATTACTACAGTACCCTCATCGGTCTGATAATTTTCAATGATGGCGATAACCGTTCTGGGTAAAGCCAACCCTGAGCCATTTAAAGTATGGACATATTCCACTTTACCGGTAGCTTCGCGACGGAAGCGGATGTTAGCTCGCCGCGCCTGGAAATCTTCATAATTGCTACAGGATGAAACCTCCAGCCATTTTTGCACACCCGGTGCCCAGACTTCGATATCATAACATTTGGCCGCAGCGAAGCTTAGATCAGACGTGTTCAGTTTTACTACACGGTAAGGCAGATTAAGCAATTGAAGCACTTCTTCTGCATCGACGAGCAGCGTTTCCAGTTCATCGTAAGAGTTTTCCGGCTTAACAAATTTAACCATCTCCACCTTGTCAAATTGATGAATGCGTACCAGTCCCCGGGTGTCCCGTCCGTATGAACCGGCTTCCCGACGAAAACAGGGGGTGTAGGCGGTGTAATAAATAGGCAGGTCTTTTTCCTGTAATATTTCATCACGATGCAGATTAGTGACCGGCACTTCTGCGGTAGGGATTAAAAATAGATCATCTTTTTCTACAAGGTACATGTCTTCTTCCAGTTTAGGTAACTGTCCGGTACCAAACATACAATCTCGATTGCTCACAAACGGCGGGAAAACTTCGGTGTAGCCATGCTTTTCGATATGTAAATCTAACATGAAATTTATCAAAGCCCGTTCTAATTTGGCCCCCAGACCCTTAAAATTCACAAAAAACGATCCGGCCACCTTCGAGCCACGGGAGAAATCGATAATCCCCAGCTTTTCGGCCAGCTCCCAGTGGGGTCTGGGTCCAAAATCCATTTCAGGCGGTTCGCCCCAGCGTTTGACTTCCACATTGTCTTTTTCGCTGGTCCCCACCGGAACAGAGGGGTGCGGGATGTTAGGTATCCAGATTTGCAAGTTATATATTTCACTTTCAACAGATTTGACCTGCTCATCTAATTGTTTGATCTTCTCACCTACCTCACGCATCTGCAGGATTAAATCCTGAGCATCCTTACCTTCTCGTTTGAGCCGGGCAATCTCCTGTGAGGTGACATTGCGTTGATGTTTGAGTTCTTCAACCTCACGCAAAATCTCGCGGCGTTTTTTATCCAGTTCTATGAGTCGATCGACATCTACGGACTCACCCTTATCCTTAATCGCCTTTTTAACTAAGTCCAGATTCTCTCGTATGAATTTCAAATCTAACATAAACACCCCTCTTCGTTTTGACTCTAAAATTAATAAAAATTAAAATTAATGCAAAGGAAAAATTAAATCCCAAATCCCAAACACCAAATCCCAAAATCATTAAGTTGGAATTTGGGATTTGCTTTATTGGGATTTTCACGGGATTTGGGATTTGGTTAATTGGGTTTTTCAGAATCCATATCCTGTCTTTTGAATTCGTTTGGTAATTCGGTTTTGGATTTAGTAAGATCGCCTGCTTCAGGATTGGGATTTGGGATTTAGTTAATTGGGATTTTAAATTTTATTGTCCTTTCCCGGTCAGCATCACATAGATGGTGTTGAGGAGGATTTTTAAATCCATGCGGAGAGACATGTTTTCCAAATAAAAAAGGTCGTACTGCAATTTGGTTTTGACATTTTCAATGGAGTCGTCATATTTACCTTTAATTTGAGCCCAGCCAGTAATACCGGGCTGAACCCGTAATCGACAGGTATAAAATGGAATGATGTTTTTAAATTTTTCCACAAAATAAGGCCGTTCGGGTCGTGGGCCAATGAGGCTCATTTCGCCCTTTAACACATTGATAAATTGCGGTATCTCATCGAGATGTAATTTTCGAATAATTTTGCCCACACGTGTAATTCTTGGATCATCCGGTTCAGCCCAACGGGGCCCGGTTACGGATTCGGCATTATGAATCATAGAGCGAAATTTGTAAATAGTAAAAATATTACCATTTTTCCCAACCCTTTCCTGTTTATAAAATATGGGTCCTTTCGAATCTAATTTTATGGCAAGAGCAATGAGTAACCAGATGGGGGAAAAGGTCAGCAGAATAAAAAGTGAAATGGTTACATCCATCAGCCGTTTCATACGCTGTTCCCACAGTGGCATATACTGAGGCAAAATGTCAATCAACGGGAAACCGTAAATCTGATTAGTACGAACCTGTCCCACAACGATATCATAAAGATCCGGAATAATTTTAAAATTCACTGGAAAACCGTTACACTGATCTACCAGTTCCAGCACACGATTTTTCGAATTTCCTTCCAGGCTAAAAATTACCTCCTGAACCTGATTTTCCTGAATGATATTTTTTACTCGTTCAATGGTACCCAGTAAAGGCACCTGTTTATAATATTTAGAATTAATATTCATTGAATTTTGTTCTGAGACAAAACCCACAACCTGATAACCCAAGGCTGGATATTTTTGAATTTCATCAAAAAGCCGCCAGCTTTTTTCACCCCAGCCAATGATTAAAGTGCGACGGGCACCTAAACCTGCAGACAATAGAAATCGCTGAAATGTGCGAAAAACAAGTCGGGTTGAAGTTATAAATAAAAGTAATAAAAGCCAGTAGTTCACGATAAACATACGACTAATTGTAGGTGGGCTCGATAA
>CAZMEG010000204.1:3123-6414 GCA_964565205.1 uncultured Cytophagia bacterium | reverse complement strand
CCAGAATGTCGTTGGGATTTGTTGATTGGGATTTGGGATTTCTTGACTATGTTAATCCAATATAATCAAACCAACAATTATGGAAACAAGGTAAATTCAGGAATTATTCAGGACAAATTTCTGATCATACCTTTAAATTTCTGCCGAAATTGAGCCACTTTGGGAGCAATAACCACCTGACAGTACGGTTGTGCAGGATTTCGCTTAAAATAATTCTGATGATACTCTTCAGCCTGATAAAAATTTTTAAAAGGTGAAACCTGAGTAACGATGGGATTTGGCCAAATGCCAGCCGAGTTTAATTCTTCGATCAACTCTTTTGCTATTTTACCTTGTTCCTCAGAATGATAAAAAATTACCGAACGGTATTGCGTTCCCACATCAGCACCCTGACGGTTTAGAGTTGTGGGATCATGAACAGCGAAGAAAATTTCTAAAATCTCACGGTACGAAATCACGTCTGGATCAAAAGTAATTTGAACCACTTCAGCATGACCCGTGGTTCCTGTACAAACCTCTTCGTAACTTGGATTACTAACATGCCCCCCAGCATATCCAGAAACCACCGATGCCACACCACGTACTTCCTGATAAACAGCCTCCAGGCACCAGAAACATCCCCCTCCCAGCGTAGCCTTTTCCAGTCCTTTATTTTTTGAATATCCTGACTGATTTTTCATTTTAATAACCCTTTCAAATTATTGGGACAATATATAATAAAAATTTAAATTTTCAACTTAGTAATTAAAAATGACCTTGCCTGAGTCTCAACTTTCAATCGACTTCTGCTTTGAGCCTGAGTATAACTTTAACCTGAAAAATTCATAAACCACAAAGGACCGAAGGACACCAAGAAAAACGAGGGTAAAGAGCTTAAATAGAAAAACGTTTAAGCTATTGAAGGTTCATAAAGGGTATATCAAATTGCTTTTATAAAATTACTTCGCGAACTTCGTGTTCTTCGTGGTAAAAAAGCAGTTTTACAAATCAATTTGCTGGGTTAAAAAAATAGGCAATTTGCCAGGGTCTGTATGAGGTTTCTTAAGGCAAGGCCTGAGTTAACGGATCAAAACCATCTTGCCAGCCAATCTTTGATTTCCTCGAAAAATCTGAAAAAAATAAATTCCGGATGGAACAGCTTGACCCAGCTCATTTCTACCATCCCACCTAATCTGATGATCGCCGGCAGGCATAATCTCCTCTACCAGAGTCTTTATTTCTTTTCCAAGTAAATCATATATGGTGAGTCTGACTCTACCAGCCTGCTCAAGTCGGTAATAAATTACCGTATCTGAATTGAATGGATTAGGAAAATTTTGCGGCAAAGCAAACCCACTGGAAGCATTTTGTGAAGAAGAAAGCACTGAGGTCACGGGACTGGCAACCGTAGCTACGGTAGCCAGGGCAAGTTTGGTTATTTTCTCCACCTGATCCATATTTACCAGATCTACGGTATCATTTTGGGTATGATAAACGGGATTGCGCCGGTACCAGGGTAAATTGTCCTGCCAGGGTGGAGCATTTTCAATCAGCAGAATGGCCGGATACCGGTATAACCAGAAAGATTCATGATCGGAATAGGTCGGATCCGGGAATGGAGGGGAATTAGCAGTCAGTCCTATTTGATAAACGTCATTAATTTCCAGCATTTTTTCACCAAGTCCCTGCGACGAAGTATTGGCCACAATGTTAAAATAAAGGTTTCCCGTATCATTGAAACCAACCATATCAATAATGTAGGCGCCTACTACCCGGGCATTTTGTTTAAAAAGATTTACTACAAAATGGCGACTACCAAGATGATGCTGTCCCTCATAGACAGGATGAAATTCTTCAGCTCCAAAAGCCACAAATTTAATGGTATATCGGCTGGTAAAACCATTTTCAGGATCGCTTAAAATTCGAGCGATCTCTAATATGGCTGCCAGTCCGCTGGCATTATCGTCCGCCCCGCGGGCTTTGGCCTGGGCCCAGTCATTACTCCAATCTATGCTGGTGTCCAGACTGGCTGTGTCATCCAAATGGCCACCTACAATGATGAGTTTCTCCGGCTCTTCCATTCCCTGTAAGGTAGCCACCACATTTACCAGCGGGAGGTTATTAAAAGGGGGTGTAGCTCCATTAACAAAAAATGTATCGAATTCTACAGTCGTTAAGCCGGAAAAGGAGGTCAGGGTTTCTTTTAAATAATTAGCCGCCCAGCGATTCCCTTCCGTGTAAGAAACTCGACTTTCCTGTCCATTCGCATCCGCCAGCGTGGCTATATAATTCTTTAAATTGGCACGGGATACTTTTTCAAGTAATTGAGCGATTTGGGGATTAAACCGGGTGGTATCTGTTTGGGCATTTAATAATGTTTGAGTAAAAATTAAATATATCAAAACCTTAAACAAGCTCAATTTAAAATATTGTACAATCATTCTTATTTTTTCTTTTTATTCTATTTAGCAAATTGGTACGTATTTCCGAATGCTCCCTTTGTAGGCGTTTTTCTTCATGTCCTTGGGGCACATCGTGGGTTTATGAATTTCAATGATAGCATTATTTTGTACTCATCGCTTTTTCTTTTTTCCTTAAAAATACCGCCGGGATTTCCTGTTCTCTAACCAGTTGATTAAAGGCCGGGATGTCTTTTTCGATGATCTCATTAAGCTTGGCTAATTGAGCGTCCAAACGACTGGAAAGGTCATCAAATACTTCATAAGCCTGTTTCGTAGGTTTCGCATCGGCACTGGCTACCACACTGGCCAGGGCTGCCAGCTTGTTATTTAATTTTATGGGGTAATTTAATACATCCTGGCGGGCCTTGGCTTTCACCTGAATGATTTTTTCTTCTATGGCTTTGAGTTTTTCTTTTAGTGATTTTGCGACGGAAGCAATGGTGTCGGCACCTGCCTGACCTTTGACTCGTTCCACAACACTATTTACCTGTTTACGAATATCGCGAATATTTTGAACCGCTTCATGTGCCTGTGAAACTTTATCTCTTATTTTGATTAGCAAATCAAACTGCTCCTGGAGATCTGCAATGGTAGCCGGGACACGAGGATCTTTTTTGATTTCAAACGATTTGGTCAAAATTTTATCCCCTACCTTGAGTCTGGCCTGATAAGTTCCCGGTACGGCCAATGGCCCCCGGGTAGAACCGGCCCAGAGTATGGCGCCTTTCAATTTGGTCGCATCTGGATAGCGCATATCCCAGATAAAACGGTTCATGCCGGCTTTAACCGGTAAAGTGTCCGGAAGATGTCTTTCTCCAAAGAAAAAGTCTTCTTCCCCCCTGCCCTGTTC
>CAZMEG010000204.1:0-3113 GCA_964565205.1 uncultured Cytophagia bacterium | reverse complement strand
GCCCTGTTCTTGCTTCTTTTTTTTACTGGAAAATTTCTTAACCAATTTCCCACTGGCATCTAAAATTTCGAGTGTGACCTCCTGGTCGGGCTTTTCTTTGAAAGTGTAATAAATTACTACACCATTGGGCGGATTCTGCCCGACACTTAATCCCCTTCGGCGGAAGCGAAATCCACGCATACGATAAGTTGGTCGGATGTCAAATAAATACACATCGGACTGTGCTACCTCATCACTGATTTGATATAAAGGTGTAAGATCGTCGAGAATCCAGAAAGAGCGGCCATGTGTGGCTACCACCAGGTCTTTTTCTCTTGGATGAATAACCATATCATGAATGGGAACGTGGGGCAGATTTAATTGAAGCGATTGCCAGTGTTCACCATCATCAAATGACACATACACACCCCGTTCTGTTCCGGCATAAAGCAGGCCCCGGCGATGAGGATCTTCTCGAACCACTCGAGTATATTCATCCTCTGGGATGCCCCGGGTGATTAATTTCCAGGATTTACCATAATCGCTGGTTTTGAAAATGTACGGTTTGAAATCATCCAGTTTATAGCGTGTTGCCGCCACGTAAGCTGTCCCCGGATCATGCGGTGAAGGTTCGATGATGCTGATGAGGGACCATTCCGGCAAATTTTTTGGAGTAACATTATTCCAGTGCTTGCCTCCGTCTCTGGTGACATGGATAAGTCCATCGTCGGAACCGGCCCAGATAAGCCCTTCTTTAAGAGGCGATTCAGCTAAAGCAAAAATTGTGCAATAATATTCCACACTGGTGTTATCTTTGGTTATGGGTCCGCCAGAAGGTTGCTGTTTGCTTTTATCATTGCGCGTTAGATCGGGACTTATGACCTCCCAGCTCATCCCTTCATCGGTGCTTTTAAAAACATGATTTCCTGCCACATATAACACGTTGGGATCATGGGGAGAAATAACGATTGGGAAGGTCCATTGAAAGCGATATTTGAGTTCCGCTGCTCCTGCTCCCATTGGATTTTCTGGCCAAACCTGAATATTTTGCGCCTGGCGGGTCCGATGGTCGTAGCGGGTCAGGTAACCATCATAACTTCCGGCATAAACAATATTGGGATCATCTGGTCGTACGGCAACATACCCGCTTTCACCGCCGCCTACCGAATACCAGTGTTCTCGACCGATACCGAAACTGGAAGTTCGACTGGGTATGCTGATGGTGCTATTGTCCTGTTGCGCACCATAAACTCGATATGGAAACTGGTTGTCCACGGTAACATGATAAAACTGTGCGGTGGGAAAATCTTCCTCGGTCCAGCTTTTACCTCCATTGTAGGTAACAATGGCACCACCATCATTGCCACTGATCATCCGCAGCGGATTATTTGGATCGATCCAGAGATCATGATTATCGCCATGCGGCACACGAATCGTCGTGGTAAAGGTTTTTCCGCCATCGGTGGACTTATGAAACCGTACATTCAATACATAAACTGTTTCAGGGTCTTTGGGATCGGCAAATATATGAGAATAGTACCAGGCTCTCTGGCGCAAATTGCGATCACCATTTAAACGGCGCCAGGTTTTACCACCATCGTCGGAACGAAAAACACCACCATGTTCGGCTTCAATAATAGCCCAGACTCGATCTGGTTGCGCCGGTGAAACGGTTACGCCAATACGTCCTTTAATCCCTTTCGGCATACCTTTATTGTTAGTGAGTTCCTCCCAGGTATCTCCTCCATCGGTGGATTTGTAGAGACCACTGCCGGGTCCGCCACTGTTCAGGCTCCAGGGAGTACGGTAGGCTTCCCATAGGGCAGCATATAAAACCCGTGGATTGTTAGGGTCCATGGCCAGGTCAATGGCTCCGGTACGATCATTTTTATAAAGCACCTTCTCCCAGGTCTTTCCGCCATCTTTTGAACGAAAAACGCCCCTTTCGGGATTAGGTCCAAATACATGACCTAAGGCTGCCACGTAGACCAAATCGGGATTCTCAGGATGTATGCGAATGCGTGCAATGGTTTGTGTTTCAGCTAATCCAAGATGTTTCCAGGTCTTCCCGCCGTCCTCAGATTTGTACACCCCATCGCCCGGAGAAACATTTCCTCGAATACAGGCTTCCCCCATACCAACATAAATTACGTTTGGGTCCGATTCAGCCACGGCAATGGCACCTACGGAACCTGTTTGAAACAGGCTATCAGAAATATTAAACCAGGTGAGCCCACCATCTTCTGTTTTCCAGACACCGCCACCGGTAGCCCCAAAGTAAAAAGTGTAAGGTTGATCGGGGTGCCCGGCTACCGCTACCGACCTGCCGCCACGATAAGGACCGATGTTGCGCCACTCCATGGCTTTGTATAAACTCAAATCATATTTAACCGAAGATTTCTCGGTTTTTTTTGCATTAACATTTAACACCAGAGATATAATAAGGAAGGTAATTAAAGGGAAATAAATTCTGCGTATCTCACACATAATCCTCCCTCCGTTTGAAGGTATGAGTGACAGGTGATTTATTTATTTCCCCAAAATATAAAAATGAAAAAGGTATTTGTCAAGTTATCGGTTCAAATTCGGGAATAAATGTAAGAGTTAAGTTACGGTAAGGCTCCCTCTGGAATCTGTGTCGGTCCCTTCGATCTTATTTCATGAAAACCATCTTTTTTACCAATGTCAAACCGCCGGCTTTTAACCGGTACAGATAAACGCCGCTGCTGAGCTCTCTACCTTTATCATCTTTCCCATCCCATTGAACCCTGTGTGAACCGGCCTCCTGGAATTCATCCACAAGACTCCTCACTTCTTCGCCTAACAGATTCAAAATGGTGAGGTGCACTCTAACGCGTCGTGGCAATTCATATCGAATGCTGGTCGTCGGATTGAACGGATTGGGGTAGTTTTGCCAGAGCACGAATCGCGCAGGGCTCGTAAGGTTTTTATCCTCAACAGAAGTGGGTAAGCTCACCAACTTCAGAGTGGATTTCATCAGAACCACGGTGTAGGGATTCCAGGTGGACATGGTGAAATAGATGGTGGTCGTGGAATCGGTTCCGGTAGCCAGGTCCTCGAACTGGTAGGGTCCGTACTCACCGCCCCATTCATTTTCCCGCCCGGGGTCGTGT
>CAZMEG010000203.1:4382-6474 GCA_964565205.1 uncultured Cytophagia bacterium | reverse complement strand
TCGAAGAAGAAGATTCAGGCAATTATATCAATGCCATGAAATTTTATCAGCAGGCCATTAAAATGGACCCGGGCTTTAAACTGGCAGAAAATAAGGTGGAGGTGGCTGCCAGTTTAAGTCAGGCTGGTGGGAATAGACAACAGGTGCTTGAGGAAATAGCAAAAGTCGAAGCTAAGGAAGAAGTTGAGGGGGTAAGCTCTGAAGACCTGGTTAAAGATCGATTTCAAAATCTTGGTAATAACCTGGGGTCAAATTTTGTACCGGGTCAGGAGAGTCGTAAAGCCATTGAAGAAGCTGAAAATGCAGGGGCGGATTTTGGCGAACTCAATGAACCACCGCCACCACCACTGCCACAAAAACCGTAATTAAAAAGGTGACTGATGATTCGAGTTAACTTACAAAATATGGGCCAAAAGAGGGGTGACATGAAAATTTTAGTAATCCTCACATTAATTTTAACACTGACAGCCCTCCCTTACGCTCAAGATATCATCAGCCAAAGGGGGATTATTCAATTTATGCCTCTGTACCAAAGATGGGGAATCAACGACGGGGACAATTTTTCAGAATTTAGTATGCCGTTGTTTATATATTTTCCGGTCAATCGTAATTTTGGGCTGTCTTTAAGAGGTAATGGTGCCAGTGCCAGTGGGGATAATCTGGAAACCCTGAGCGGTCTGACCGATACCCAACTGAACGCAAACTATTATATTGAAAATGCGAATGTGATATTTAACCTGGGCATCAATCTACCTACCGGTAAAAAAGACCTTTCCTTACAAGAATTCAGGACCTCCAATTTGATCAGCCATAATATCTTTAAATTTCAGATACCTAATTTTGGTCAGGGCTTGAATGTGACAGCGGGATTCACCTGGGTGCAGCCACTGAATGAATCGGTTGTCTTTGGTCTGGGTGCCTCTTACCAATACAAAGCCGGTTTCAAACCCCTGAAAAACTTTATTGAAAATTATAACCCTGGTGATGAAATCCTCCTCACCGGCGGTTTTGACGTGAGGCTAAGCCCTACTGCCACCTTAAGTAGTGATGTAATTTTTACCATTTTCGGCACAGATAAAATTGGTGATGACGAAGTATTTGCCCCGGGTAACAGACTGGTACTAAACGGGCAATTCAGAAAATATTTTAATTTTAATGAATTCAGACTTTTTGTGCGTTACCGTATCCGGGCTAAAAATGAACAGGCTATTGTTCTGGGTGAGGCTTTGAGCCAGGAGACTGAAAAAACATTCCCAAATCAATTAGAAGTTCTGAGTTATTACCGTATTCGATTCAATCAACGATTTTACAGCAGGGTACTCTTTGAAGGTAGATTTTACCAGAAAGCCCCGGGGTTTGTCAGTTTTCAAGAAACACTTACATCGGCTGGTGTTAATTTGTTTGGTTTCGGCTTGATCTCTGAAATTTTACCTTCGCTAAATTTTAGCGTACCAGTTACATTCAAATATTTTTTAGGAAGTTTTAAGGAAGGTCCGGATGTGACTGGACTCGAAATAGGTCTTGGGTTAAAATTGAATTATTAGATTGGCGGAGGTAGCCATGATTCTACCCATGACGATTTTCAAAAGACTTACTGTTGGCTTAGTGCTTTTTCTATTCGCTATTCCAGGCAGGTCTGCTGACATCTTCTGGATTAACCAGCAAGGAGGTTTGTGGAGTGACTCAACTAACTGGAGCACAGGTACAGTGCCTGATTCATTAGACAATGTTTTTATCACACTTGCGGCAACTTTCACAGTCACACTTGACGTGGATGCTAAAATTCAGAGTCTTACTCTGGGGGATACCACCGGAAACCAGACCTTGCTCATTGGTGGGAATACGCTTGTCCTCAATGCTAACAGCCAGGTGAAGGCTGGTGGCAATGTTGAACTTACAGGTGGCACACTTGTCATCTCAGGTAGGTTAACGAATGACGGTATTATTAATTGGTCTTCAGGCACCCTCTCCGGCCCCGGCACCCTCACCAACAACGGCCTGTTGAACATCACCAGCGGATTTACCAGAGATTTCCTCGGCGGAGCCACCCTCACCAACGCCGGCACCATCATCTGGAGCGAAAACAGCACTA
>CAZMEG010000203.1:2065-4282 GCA_964565205.1 uncultured Cytophagia bacterium | reverse complement strand
TAACGCCGGTAAGCTGATCAAATCCGCCGGCACCAGCACCGCCAGCTGGGAGGTGCGCTTCAACAATATAGGGGGCAGCATTGAGGTGCAGAGCGGTACGTTAAGTCTCGACCTGGGCGGTACCAGTACCGGCGGCACCTTCACCGTGGCCAGGGAAGCCGTCCTGCAATTCGGGGGTGGTACCCACAGGCTCTCCGGCACCTATGCGGGTGGTGACGAAGGCGTGGTGGAACTGGATGGCGCCACCCTGCAAATCGATAGCACCGGCGTCACCTTCAATTTCACCGGCGGCGGATTCAGTTGGGCCAGTGGCACCCTCACCGGCCCCGGCACCCTCACCAACAACGGCCTGTTTAACATCACCAGCGGATTTACCAGAGATTTCCTGGGCGGAGCCACCCTCACCAACGCCGGCACCATCATCTGGAGCGAAAACAGCACTATTCGGGGCGGTGGAGGCACCGTAATCCATAACCTCGCCGGCGCCACCTTTGACATCCAGAGTAACCCCCGCTTCATTGGCAACGCCTTTGCCGGAGACTCCACCAGCTTCAATAACGCCGGTAAGCTGATCAAATCCGCCGGCACCAGCACCGCCAGCTGGGAGGTGGTGTTCAACAATAGCGGCATCGTAGAAATTCAATCTGGAGAATTGAGTTTCACCCTGGGTTACACTCAAACGGCTGGCAGCACCATTCTGAATGGAGGGAACCTGCGATCTACTACCACCCTGGATATCCAGGCCGGAAGCCTTGCAGGTACAGGAATCGTCGATGCGGATGTGTTAAATGCGGGTGAGCTTAGCCCTGGTGGCTCGCCCGGCAGTCTCAGTATTACTGGCGACTATACCCAAACCGGAACGGGTGTCATCAACATTGAATTGGGCGGCCTCACGGCTGGCAGCCAATTCGATCAGCTTAACATTTCTGGTCTGGCAGCACTGGCTGGAAAGCTCAACATCACTCTTATCAATGCCTTTGTTCCAAGTCCCGGCGATAGTTTTGAAATCATCCTCTATGGGAATTTTAATGGCAATTTTGACGACATCAGTGGGCTTGATCTGGGCGGCGGTCTATTCTTAACCGAACATTATCGAGATAACGCTCTTGTACTTATAAGTGAAATTAGCTTACTCACTGCCTCGCCACCTGCTATTGATTTTGGAGATGTCGAAGTTGGTCAAACCGCCACCGACTCAGTCATCATCAGCAATACTGGCCAAGTGAATTTAAATGTTAAGTCTGTTGGGCTCAAAGGCACAAATCCCCAAAACTTTAGCGTTGACACCACATCATTTAATTTAAGTCCTGGAAGAAGTAAAATTTTATTTGTGGATTTTACTCCGGATACTTCAGATGTTTTCACGGCTACCCTGGAGTTGTCCAGCGATAGGGGAAGTGTAAGCGTTGCCTTGCGTGGAAATGGAGTGGCTCCCTTTAAGCAATTCTCTCCCGTTACCAGTGGTGAAGTGGTCACCGATGTGGTGCGTTCCAGTGCCAGCACCTGGGCCGATATTGACAACGACGGTGACCTGGACCTGTTTGTAACTAATTTTGAAGAAAACGTCCCGAATTTTCTATTTCGGAATAATGGCGATGGTACCTTTACCAGGGTTACTAAAGGGGATATTGTAGAGGACCAGAATTTCTCTGTGGCAGGTTCCTGGGGGGACTATGATAACGATGGGGATCTGGATTTGTTTGTGGCCAATGATTTTGCCCAGAACGATTTTTTATATGCAAACAATGGCGATGGTACCTTTACAAAAATCCTCACCGGCGACATTGTCGGGGAAAAAATTCATTCCTCCAGCTGTGCCTGGGGTGATTACGACCTGGACGGTTTTCTCGATCTTTTTGTAGCCAACCGGCAGGGCAACAATTTATTATTCAAAAACAACGGAGACGGCACTTTTACAAAAATCACAGAAGGTGAGCTTGTGAACGATGGCGCGAATTCCACCAGCGCCGCCTGGGCCGATTTTGACAACGATGGCGACCTCGACCTGTTCGTAACCAACGTCGATCAAAATAACTTTTTCTATGAAAACAACGGTGATGGCAGCTTTACCAGAATTACCACTGGCGATATCGTCAATGATGGTGGGTTTTCCTATGGTGCCAGTTGGGGTGATTACGATAACAACGGGGACATTGACTTGTTTGTTGCGAACAACGGAGACAACTTTTTATACCGAAATAATGGAGATGGCACTTT
>CAZMEG010000203.1:0-2055 GCA_964565205.1 uncultured Cytophagia bacterium | reverse complement strand
CGACAACGATGGTGACCTGGATTTGTTCGTGGCTAATGCTGGCGAAGGAGAAAATAATTTTCTCTACCAGAACAACGGCGATGGGAGCTTCACCAGGATCACCAGCGGTGCGATTGTCAACGATGGCGGGGTTTCTTTGGGTGCAAGCTGGGCAGATTATGACAATGATGGGGATCTGGATTTGTTTGTAGCCAATGGTGCTGTGGAGGGTGAAAACAATTTTTTGTATCAAAATAATGGCAACAATAACAACTGGATTAACATCCTCCCTATTGGTACCATATCCAATACTTCAGCCATTGGAACCAAAGTTCACGTTAATGCAACCATTGATGGGAAATCGGTCTGGCAACTGCGCGAAATTTCAGCTCAGACCGGCTATCAAAGTCAAAACAGCTTAAATGCCGAATTTGGTCTGGGTGATGCCCCCATAATCGATTTAATAAAAATTGAGTGGCCGTCAGGAATTCTACAGGTTTTAACTAATGTAGCGGTTAATCAATTTTTAACCGTAACCGAATCGGTAGGCGAAATAGTGGTTTCACAGCCTGAGACCCCACAACCGGGTAGCCCCCTTGATATTACCATAACACCGCCACCAACTTTTGAACCCACAATTAACCAATTATTTTATCGTAAAGCTGGTGAATTGGACTATAAAGTTACGGAATTAACTCAAGTTGGAAATAATTTCCAGGGAAGTATTCCTCCTGAGTTTGTGACCATTCGGGGAATTGAATATTATGTTTTCTTATCTGATGGAAGAATCGAGGTTACTTTTCCAGCGGTCGATCCGGTCAATAATCCTGCTATTTTGCGGGTATTTGTTGATCAGCTTATTTATCCTTTGGATTTGCAACCAGAAACTTATAAAATGATCTCCGTACCTCTTGAGCTGACGAAAATCCAGATTGATTCCGTGCTTTTGGATGATTTTGGCGAATACGAAGTTTTGCCTCGACAGTGGCGTATTTTTCGCTGGGAAAACGATGCCTACGTGGAACATTTAGACATCAGTGCCCAATTTACGCCGGGAAATGCTTTCTGGCTCATTACCCGTGAGGGTGAGGAATTTGATGTGGAAAATGGGTTCTCGGTGAGCTCAGCGCAACCTGTTACATTAATCCTGCAACCAGGCTGGAACCAGATCGCCAATCCTTTTGCTTTTCCACTGGATTGGCTGGATGTGGAAGCCAGCGGGGTAGTACAAAATCCAGTCTTTTTTGATGGTATCGAATATCTATTTGAGGAGACCCTGCTTCAGCCCTGGGAAGGCTATTTTGTTTTCAACACTGAAACGGTTCCGGTGAGTTTGACCCTACCGGTTCTGGAAGCCCAGAAAGGTGAGCAAGCTCTGAGAAAACAAATAACCGAAACCAGTGAAAATGAATATATCCTGCAGCTTACAGCCACAGTTCCTGGCACCAGACTCCGAGATACCCAGAACTTCCTTGGATTTCGTATTGATGCCAGAGAAGGTTTGGATGATCTGGACTTTCTGGAACCTCCACCAATCGGTAAGTATGTACGCCTTTCCATAATAGAGCAGGAACTGTCTTTTGCTGGTAATTTTAAGCCTTTAAATGAAAACGGTCAGAATTGGGATATCCAGTTAACTTCTTCTCAGCCACAAATGCAGGTGGAGATTACTCTCCTGGAACATGGTACATTACCAGCGAAATTCCAACGTTATATCCTGGACAAAGATTTAGGCAGCATAATTTCAGCAAAAGAAAATCGCTTCACGGTGCAATTAACTCGTGAGTTCCCGGTGCGCCATTTAAAACTTCTGTTAGCCACTCCAGAATATGCTGAACAAAATTCGGAGGGTATCCCATTAATTCCCCGGAAATTTGCGCTGGAACAGAACTATCCCAATCCGTTTAATTCTGGCACAAAAATTCGCTACCAGCTTGCCCAGGCAGGTCAGGTGGTTTTAATCATATACAATCTTCTCGGTCAAAAGGTGCGAACTCTGGTAAAAAAAGAGCACAGTGCCGGATCCTATTCCGTGCACTGGGATGGTTTGGATGACTCCGGACGGCCAGTTTCCAG
>CAZMEG010000202.1:0-6494 GCA_964565205.1 uncultured Cytophagia bacterium | reverse complement strand
GGATAGAATAACCAAAGCGGTCAGCAACCGAAACCACTGGGTAGATTCGGGCAGAAGAGACGACTATTACTCAGGACCTTCTACTCTCATTGAATATCTCAACTGGGGGTTATTCGACTTGCTTGTAGTGGATTATTTTCCAAAGGAAGATCAGGAAAAAGTGATGGGAGTAATCGATCGAACCATGATCAAAGGTAGAGGCTTTCTTCAATTTGCTGCATTCAGGAAGTTTCTGGTAAACTTATACAAAAACAGGAAACCCGGTCAAACACTCGCGGATTTATATCCGGCAATTATCGAATGGTTTGAGAAAAATAATAAATAAAACTTAAGCAATTAGGTCTATTTATGGATTCACAAGCACAAGATTAAACACCGAAGAGTCGATTTCAATCATGTGGCGGACTTTTTCACTTACCGCAATGTAAATACGATCGCCATGACGAGAAAGCTTTTTCAATAATCGATTGAGATGTTTAAGCTGTGCCTCAGAGAATTCTTCTATTTGTAAGGTAATAGAACTGGAGGTTTCTTCAAGAAGGTGCTCTAAATAGTGTGTGATATTTAAGAAAAATTCCCGATCCAATATTCCTTTAAAAGAAAGTGAAAAATTAGCCGCAGCGTTTTTAACCTGATCAAATGATAATTCTAATGCGCCGTGATGGACATATTTTTGAAAAGCATTTTCCAGGATTTTTATGTAACTTTGCAGTAGATGAGGCACTTTTTCCTCAACCTGAACAAAATGACGTTCCACATAATCGCGCATGGAAAGGCCTACCACCCAGTCCTGCAAAACCAGTGGAATCAATCGAGGTCGGGTTAAAGGTAAAGTTCTAAAAAAATGGTAAATTCGTGAAATTCCCCCTGGCAGTATGCCATGTCGAATAAATTTAATTAAAATTTTAATCTGCTGCCAAATTGGAAAATCCCCGGTATAATTGGGGTGGGTGAGGTATTTGATTTTATTTTTAATCCGGTTAGCAATATTTCGATTTTCAAGAAGTCGGAAATGCAGTTTGCGATACCCCTCGACCATTTCCTCATAACTCATTTGCTTGGGAATCACATTGGTACTTAATTTGGTGTTGTCGATATTGTTGGTGTACGGGAGAAGCCGTCCTTCCTTTTCCAGACGTTCATAGAGAGGTGTTTTAGGGGCGGCAGTAAGAAGACCGATCATGGCGGCTTGAATACCTGATTCCATGACAAAATTGTATTGCAAATCAAATGTGGCCAGGGTGTCGTTATCAAAACCGATGATGAAACCGGCTAAAATCTCTATACCATATGAATAAATCTTGCGGACAGAATCAAGAATGTCCCGTCGTGTGTTCTGGTATTTTTTGGTCTCTTTAAGACTGGCTTCATCGGGTGATTCGATACCAATGAACACCCACTCAAAATTGGCTTCCCGAAAAAGTTCGAGAAGCTCTTCATCATGAGCCATGTTTATGGTAGCTTCGGTGCCAAAATGAAACCGGTAATTATGCTCTTTCTGGTAATCGCGTAAAAATTGAAGTAATTCCTTAGCCAGATGTTTGTTCCCGATTAAATTGTCATCAACAAAAAACACATTGCGAACATGATATTTTCGCAATTCATCCAGTTCTTTTCCCACCTGCTCCATGGATTTAGTACGAGGTTTGCGCCCAAACATGATGATAATATCACAGAATTCGCAGCGATAAGGACAACCCCGAGAGAATTGCAAACTAATAGCCTGATACTGGTCCAGCTTGAGCAAATCAAATCTTGGGGTGGGGGAATCGGTTAATTCCACCACCCCGGTTTCTTCATAAAGTTTTTTGGGGGTACCCTTTTCGAAATCCTGGCAAAACTCCGGCCATATATATTCAGCTTCCCCGGTTACAATGGAGTGTGCATGAGATTCATAAAGTTCAGGACAAAGGGAAGCGTAACTTCCTCCGGCTACCACAAAATATCCCTGGCTTCGGTAAAAATGGAGCAGTTCCTGCTGACGCTTAAACTGGACACCCATACCACAAACCCCAATAATATCCGCATCGGGTTGCAAGGGAATGCTTTCTATATTTTCATCCACAATTTCAACTTCCCAGTCTTCGGGACATAATCCAGCTAAAGTAGCCAAACCCAGAGGTGGATTAAGTGTGCGTTTATTGGGTAAAATGGTATCTACCGCCCATTTGAAACTCCAGAAGCTTTCCGGGAATTTTGGATTAATGAGTAGTAATTTCATATACAATTCTCCTTCTGAATAAATTAACAATCAAACCAGACCTGGTTAAGGACGGGAATGAAGCGCAAAGAATTTGTTTACTAAGGCATGAATTTAATATTTACCTTTAATCGCGATTCTTAGTTGGCCGTAATATTACAAATTATCTTGTTCAATGTCAATAAAAATTATCGAAAAATTATCTTTTGGCTTTTTGTATTATTCTACTTGATTATCTGGTAAAATTTTATAGTTTTTCCAGAAAAATAAAGTGGAGGGAATTATGCTGAATTATATCTGGATGGGATTGATGCTCATTGCTATTGTGGTTGGTGCCATCAACAACAAATTACCTGAGGTCACCAAAGCGGCCTTTGATATGGCTGAAACCTCGGTGAATATTGCCTTCGGTTTGATTGGAATCATGGCATTGTGGTTAGGCATCATGAAAATTGCCGAGGAAAGTGGGCTGGTTAAATTGCTGGCTAAATTGATTAAACCTATAACCCGAGTCCTGTTTCCAGACGTACCTTCCGATCACCCGGCGATTGCCTCCATTTTGCTTAATTTAAGTGCCAACTGGCTGGGACTCTCCAATGCTGCCACTCCACTGGGTTTAAAAGCCATGGAGGAGTTACAAAAACTCAATAAGAAAAAAGATACGGCTACCAATGCCATGGTTACTTTTCTGGCCATGAATACGGCTTCCATAACTCTGATTCCGGCCACAATCATCGGGATACGGATTTCGCTACATTCGCAAAATCCACAGGAGATTATCGGCACCTCGATTTTTGCTTCAGTATGTGCCACTTTAGTGGCTATCATTGCAGCCAAGACACTGGAGAAATTGCCCGTATTCAAAAAGGAGCTGGAAATGCCTGAACAGGAATCTGAAAAGGTCGGAGAGGAGGAAAAAGCATGAGTTTCTCGAATTTTATTCAACTT
The DNA here is from genome assembly GCA_964565205.1 of uncultured Cytophagia bacterium. GTDB lineage: Bacteria > Zhuqueibacterota > Zhuqueibacteria > Oceanimicrobiales > CAZMEG01 > CAZMEG01. Next base: position 3,346 of record CAZMEG010000202.1, on the reverse strand, counting down.
GTATCCGATGTTGCCATCCCCCTGGTCATTTTGCTAATTGTGAGTTTCGGTGTAATCAAAAAGGTGAAAATATATGAATCTTTTGTGGAAGGTGCTAAAGGTGGCTTTGAAATCGCCATCAAGATCATTCCTTTTCTGGTAGCCATTTTAGTAGCTATCGGGATGTTCCGTGCTTCTGGAGCCATGGATTTTCTGGTAAAAATCATTTCGCCGGTGACCAATTTAATTGGAATGCCAGCCGAGGCTTTGCCAGTGGCATTGATGCGTCCTCTTTCCGGAAGTGGCACGCTCGGCCTGGTTTCCGAAATCATGAAGACCCACGGTCCCGATTCCTTTCTCGGTCGCCTGGTTTCCACCATGTACGGGAGCACCGAAACCACTTTTTACGTGCTGGCGGTTTATTTCGGGTCGGTGGGAATTAAAAAGACACGCCATGCCGTACCGGCTGGCTTACTGGCTGACGCAGCCGGACTACTGGCTGCCCTGTTTATTTGTAAAATTGTTTTTGGAGGCTAATGGTAAGTATGAAAGAAAGAAAATATGATGTAGCCATTATTGGGGCAGGGGTAATCGGATGCAGCCTCGCCTACTATTTGACCACCAGAGGAATTAATAATGTGATACTCATTGAAAAGGAAGAATTCCCCGGTACCGGGTCCACGAGCAAAGCCAATGGAGGAATCCGGGCGCAGTTCACCACCGAACCCCATGTGCAGATGTCGTTGCTCTCCATGCGACTTCTGGAAGAGATGGACGAAGAAATGCAATCTCAGGCACGATATGTGAAAGCCGGTTATTTGTTTGTTACTGCCCGTTCAGAAAATTTTAAAAAACTCAAAGAACTGGTGCAATTTCAACAAAGGCTTGGCGTGGCGGTAGAATTACTGGACAAAAGCCAGATTGAGGCAGGTTACACTTATTTGCGTACGGACGATCTGGTGGGTGGAAGTTATGGTAAGCAGGATGGCTTTATCGATCCCGGAGGTTTGACCTATGCTTATTACAGTCGTGCCCTGGCCAGAGGGGTACAATTTCTGGCGAATACCCGGGCAACGGGACTGCTTTCTAAGGAAAACCGTGTGTATGGTGTTAAAACCGACAAGGGGGATGTTTTAGCTGAATTGATTGTGAACGCGGCCGGACCTTACGCTGCGGTGGTTGCAAATTGGGCGAACGTCTCTTTGCCCCTGGAACCTGTGAGGCGCAATATTGGTGTTACCGGTCCTACGCCTGATTTTCCCAATCCCATTCCCATGACCATCGATCTGGACACCGGACTGGTGATTCGACGTGAAGGTGAAGGTTGTTCAATGGCCTGGGCTGACCCGGATGAGCCACCCGGTTTTAATCTCCAATTTGATCCCAATTTCATTGAAAAAATTGCTCCTAAAATGGAGAAGCGTTTTCCTAAGTTGATGGAAGCCGGAATTAATTTTTCAAAATGCTGGGCAGGCCTCTATCCCGAAACCCCCGACCATCATGCCATTTTAGGTGAATCAGGCGTATCTGGCTTTCTTTTAGCTACCGGTCTGGGAGGACACGGGGTCATGCATGCACCGGCAGTGGGATTTACTTTGAGTGAATTTATTGCCACTGGTCAATCTACCACTCTGGACCTGGCGCCGTTTACCTTGCAAAGATTTAAAACCGGTAAGTTGAATATTGAAAGAGCCGTGCTTTGAGCTGCTATGGTACTAACAAATTACCTAAATGAAAAGCACCCATATCGAATTTGGAAATCTAAAAATTTCAATACCAATTCAATTAAAATGAAAGGGAAAGCTATGAAAGTTCTTAAAGCCATTCTTACACTGGTTATTATTTCAACCGCCATAGCACAAAATTCAGTGAACTTCCAGAAATTTTTTGAAAACAAAACTCTTCGAGTGGATTATTTCCACACGGGAACCGCTACCACAGAAACCATCAGCCTGGATCAGGTTTATGAAGAAGGTCCCTGGGCCGGGAGTCAGGTGAATCTGATCGATACGTTGAATCTGGGTAAATATCTGGTCAAGGTATTTGATACTCAAACCAATCGACTCATTTATTCACGTGGGTTTTCCAGTATTTATGGAGAATGGGAAACTACCCAGGAGGCCAAGGATGGAATTACACGCACCTTTCATGAGAGCGTTTTATTGCCTCTTCCAAAACGAAAGATTCAAATGGTCATTGCTAAACGAGATCGCTGGATGATTTTCCATGATATTTTTTCCACAGTGATTGATCCGCATAGCCGTTTTGTCAATCGCGAAAAACGAGCACCAGATTTCAAGGTCATTATACTGCACGAAAGTGGACCGCCATCCCAAAAAGTGGATTTCCTGTTATTAGGAGATGGTTACACCAAAGATGAGCTGGGCAAATTTCGTAAGGATGCCGAGCGCTGGAAAAAGGTCATTTTAAGCACCTCGCCATTTAAAGAACATGCCCGGGACATCAACATAAGAGCTATTGAGGTCATCTCACAGGATTCAGGTATTGACGAGCCACGCAAAAATTTGTGGCGTAACACCGCGCTGAGCTGTTCTTACAACTCGCTGGATTCTCCACGTTATATTCTCAGCCTGGACAACAAAGCTATTCGTGATGTGGCCTCGGCAGCACCGTATGATTTCATTTACATTCTGGTAAACAGCAAACGTTATGGAGGGGGTGGTATTTACAATCTCTACGCCACCGGCATGACCGGTGTGGAAAATCCCGATCTGGACTGGCACGTAGAGTACATGTTTACCCATGAGTTTGGTCATTCTTTTGCTGGATTGGGAGATGAATATTACACCAGCTCGGTTTCATACCTGGATTTCTATCCAAAAGGGGTAGAGCCCTGGGAGCCCAACATTACGGCGCTGGTGAATCCAAAAAATTTGAAATGGAAAGCTTTTGTGGAAGAAGGAACCCCGATTCCAACTCCCTGGCCTAAAGCCCAGTACGATAGCCTGGAGGCCATTCGTCGCAGTTGGGATCGCAGTAAACCAGGCTATTACGAAAAGTGGGTAAAGATTATTAAACAACAAAAACAAATTATACATCAAGCTAAATACTGGGGAAAAGTAGGCGCCTTCGAAGGTGCCGGTTATAGCAGTAAAGGTTTATACCGTCCCTTCATGGATTGTCGCATGTTTTCTCTGAGTACAGTACCTTTTGATCCGGTATGCCGCGCAGCAATTGAAAGGGTAATTAAATTTTATGCAAAGTAAATAATTCGAAACCGAATATCCTCGTTGAGGTGTACTCTCGCTCCAAAGTTTCTATTTTTTTTAACCACCCTCGCGCCAAAATTTCCATTTTGGCGCGGCAGTGAACAAGAAGTTTCAACTTCAACAATGAGGAGTAAAGT
>CAZMEG010000201.1:0-6514 GCA_964565205.1 uncultured Cytophagia bacterium | reverse complement strand
ATATCTGGCAAGACCTGAACCTTTCCTCTCAGGTTAGTGCATTTCAAACTTTAGTATAGCGGCGTTGATCACATGAATACTCTAATCCTCAGAAGCCAATTCCTCGATAGCTTCAACGAGATTTTCCCAGCTATATTTTTTCTTTTCTTTGTTAATATTCTCCATAAACCGGGCTTCCTTTCCTTCCCGATAGAATCTGATAACGGCCTGTGCCAGGGCGACGGGATCGTTCGGTTCTACCACAAAACCAGTTTTATTATCCAATACGACTTCAGAAAGCCCCCCAACATCCGTGACAATGCACGGCTTATTAAAATGGTAAGCCAGAGGTACTATTCCACTCTGTGTCGCAGATTTGTAAGGTAAAACCACAACATCGGCGGCTGAAAAATAGAGGTAGACATTTTCATTGGGGACAAAATCTGAATGAATGATTACCTGATCTGCAATTCCCAATTTATCGATCAACTGGCGATACTTTTGTTCGTCTTCATAAAATTCTCCCACCACAAGTAATTTCAACTCCAGATTTTTTAAAATTTCTGGCATGGCTTCCAAAAGTAAATCCAGTCCTTTGTAAGCCCTGATAAAACCAAAAAACAAGATCACCCTGGGGGTCACAATTCCCAGTTCTTTTCGGGCTTTGTTTTTCTCTATAAGCTTACCAAAAATATCATAAACCGGGTGAGCGACTTTTTTATAATTGGCATTCGGCAAAAGCTCTAACAGATCGTTTTTTACCACATTAGATTGAACAATGAAAAAATCCGCCTTACCCAGAGCGAATCTGGTTAGCAGTCTGTCGCCAGGGCGTCGTTCATGAGGCATTACATTATCACAGATGTAAAGAATTTTCGTGGTAGTAAACCATTTGGTTAACCACGTAATCGTTCCAAAACATGGAGCAAAAAATGGCATCCAGTATTTAAAAATAATCAAATCGGGCTTATTCTTTTTTATTTTCAAAAAAACACGCAGCCATGTCATCGGGTTGATTGAATCAATAATGGCTTCACTTTCGATTTTTATCGAAGCATTTTTACTGCTTTCCTGTTGTGTCTTACCCGGAAAAAGAAATTTTGGATATTGTCGTTTAAATGTAATGACATTCACTTCATGCTTTTTCTGAAGTTCTCTGTATAAAATCCCGGTGTACTGGGCAATACCCCCTCGTAATGGGTATGCCGTAGAAATCAGAGTTATTTTCATGTTATTTAAATTTTTTCATTTCAATTTGAGCCTTATTTAAATCCTCCGGTATGCCAATATCGATAAAAAAGGTATCTGAAATGAACGCTGCGATATTTAAACTCATAACAAATTTTTTTAAAAAATCGGCTTCAAAGGAAAATTTAGCCGGCAAAGGATAAGAATCGAACAATGAATTGCGAGCAATGTAAACGCCCCCGTTAATATAACCATAGGGGACCTGTTTGCGGTCCTCAAAGCTAACCACTCTGTTATCTTTCACCTTCACCACTCCGTAACGCCAGATGTCCTTCATCGGCTTCAGAGCCATGATCATATCGGGTTGGAGCTGCTGGTACCGCGCAAGCATTTGGCTTAAATTGACATCAAAAAATGTGTCGCCGTTCAATATCAAAACATCCCGGGTGGTAGCTTTTTCCAGGGCTAATTTAATGCCTCCTCCTGTGCCCAAGGGTTCGTTCTCTATGGAATAAACCAGTTTCATGTTCCTGTAAGAGTTACCATAATACCTTTCGATTTTTTCGTGCAAATACCCGGTGGCCAGAATCACGGTCCTGATATTATGCTGTTCCAACAGATTTAAAATATAATTCAAGAAGGGCTGGTTATTCACCAGAACCATGGGTTTAGGAATGTCTGAAACAACTTCTCTTAATCTGGTACCAAGGCCACCGGCTAAAACGATAGCTTCTATATTCATGCCGATTTCATGCGGTCAATAAATTTTCCAGCCAAACGTACCATGCTTGGTGAAATGGAAATTTGTGACTTTACCATCGAATTGCTTTAATGCATTGATAACCTGCAACTTACTCACCGGGTTGACCATAAGCATCATGTAGCCTCCACCTCCAGCACCGGTAATTTTACCAGCAATGGCACCGGCTTCCAGTGCCGCCTGGTAAATTTGATCCAGATAAGGATTGGTAATTGCAGTTGCCATCTGTTTTTTGGCTTCCCACGATTTACCCAGAAAATAAGCAAAACTCTCTATGTCACCCTTTAGAAGTACTTCCTTCATTTCAATAGCATTGGCTTTAAGTTGATGCATGGCTTCGATGGAAGGCCGCTTATTTTGTTTAACGTTTTTGGTTTGTTCCTCGATAATCTTTTCTGACTCACGAGAAACACCGGTAAAATACAAAATCATGGAAGATTCCAGCTCGTTAATGATCCATTCCTTCACTCTAAGAGGGTTGACAATAACACGATCATTGGCATAGAACTCCATGAAATTAAATCCACCAAAGGTTGCGGCGTACTGGTCCTGTTTTCCACCCTGTAAACCCAGATCGATGCGCTCAATTTCATAGGCCAGGTGTGCGATGTCATATTCTCCAAAAGGTAAATTCAACCATTCAACAAAAGCATTTAAAATAGTCACCACCAGTGTTGATGATGAACCCAGTCCTGAACCCGCCAGCGCATCACAGTAGGTGGTCATTTTAAAAGAAAGGGGTTGCCCCTGATTGAAATCCCGCACAATTCGGTTGTAAACACCCTTGTGTAGATTCAACTTACCATCCACCGGTAGCTTATCCACTACAGGTGATTCAAAGTATTCGTCTTTATCTGCTGCGTAGATGACAATTTTGTTGTCGCTGGTAACCTCTATGGTGCAATAAGCGTAGAGATCAATGGTGGCGTTCAAAACATTGCCACCATAGTGATCGCTGTAGGGGGAGACATCGGTACCACCACCCGCAAGTCCCAATCTTAAAGGAGATTTGCTACGTATGATCATGTTATTCTAAAATGCATTTGATCAAATATTCCATGCGATCTTTTCGACTTTCGGTAATCATTTCGCCTAACAGGCCGATGGAAAAAAGCTGTACTCCTACAATAACCAGTAAAATTCCTAAAAACAAAAGCGGGCGATTGCTTAAATACTTCTGGTGAAAAATCCGCTGGTAGGCTAAAATACCATTGATGAGAAGACCCGCTACCAGAGAAATTAGGCCAGCCAGGCCAAACAGATGCAAGGGGCGCCTGGTGTATCTGGTTAAAAATAGAACTGTAATTAAATCAAAAAACCCAGCAAAAAACCGTGAGGGACCGAACTTTGTTTTTCCATATTTCCTGGGGTGGTGCTGGACTTCAATCTCTCCAACGCGAAAGCGTTCCCAGTGAGCCAGCACCGGCAGGAAACGGTGTAACTGACCATAAACTTTTATGGATTCGGTCACCTCGCGACGATACGCTTTAAGCCCACAATTGATGTCATGCAATTTAATGCCGGTGAGCAAACTGGTCACTCGATTAAAAATCCTCGATGTCCAGCGTTTAATGAATCGGTCACGCCGTTTTTTCTTCCAGCCGGAGACCAGATCGTAGCCTTCCTCGAGCTTGGCCAGTAATCGCGGAATTTCCTGCGGATCATCTTGCAGGTCGGCATCGAGAGTGACAATTACCTCCCCACGTGCATGTTGAAAACCTACCGCCAGCGCTGCCGATTTACCATAGTTGCGTCGGAACTGAACTACCCGGATTCTTCGATCCTTCTGGTGTAATTCTTTTAATACTTGAAAAGACCCATCGGTGGAGCCATCATCCACAAATATGATTTCCGCTGGTTTCTGCAAAGTGCATAACACTTCAGAAATCCTGCTATGTAGTTCATGCAGAGATTCTACCTCGTTGTACAACGGTACGACCAAAGAAAGTTTTACTTTTCCCTCCGGCATGAATCCCCCTATGGGCTGGTTTGCTTCTGGATGCGCTGACGATCTAGTCGAGGATGTTTTAAATCACCCCAGTAAATTCGTTTAGCATTTTTAGGAATTTTCAATTTAAATTTACTGGAAGGGATGGGTTTATTAATTTCCTGCTTTGTATAGTAGACTGTAATTCGTTCTCTGGTTAAAGGGCGTGTGAGTCGAATGGTGCGCGGCAATATGATACCTTTACTTTTTTTAAATCGGCGAAACTCTTTAACCAGCAAAGTTTTACCTTCCGGATTAATTAGTTTACTCTTAACCACCACATAATGCCTGGGGTCTACCCAGCAAAGAAGTTCGCCATCGGGTGTGGGACTGCGCAACAAAATTTTGCCATCATCGATTTCCAGATGGCTGGCCTCATTTACCGGGATTTTAACGAAACCGGTAACCACCTCATATAATTCATCGGTATCCATTTCAACCTGAAGAAAATCTCGCAGATTTAAAATTTCCCGTTCTCCGTAATACAGGGTGTTTTCTTTTGGCGCAAAGGCTGCAAAATATTTTTGATTCATAAACAAAAGCCCGATGTCGATGCCAAGTATTGCTTCGGTTTTGATCATCAGGGAATCGGGCATTTTCAAATAGATGTCTGAGAAGCCGTTATAGCCCTGGCCTGGTATTTCAATGATTACGCGTGCTTTGCCGGCAAAATTTTCCAATTTGCCAGAATTTTGTTGTACCTTTGCCAGTACATATTCGGGAGAAATGCTGCTCAGATTTGGGAGTTTGGAAGAGGCTGCACATCCCCAAAAGGCAAAGATTAGACAAAAAATTAAATAGTGACGGTTAAAGTTTTTTTTCACCAGGGAAAGATTACTTGTGGTTAGTAATTTCAAGCTTCAAAATCACACTTTTTCTATCGGGATCGATCTGATGAGCCTTTTGCCAGTATTCGATGGCTAAATCCATCTTTCCAAGTTTTTCGTAAACATCCCCTAAGTGTTCAAGCACTTCGGCCGAATCGCTACGCAAATCAATGGATTTTTTGATGTATTGCAGGGCTTTCTCATAATCACCCATTTTAAAATAGATCCAACCGAGGGTGTCTAGAAAAGCGCCATTATCCGGTTCAGCTTCCAGCGCTTTTTTAACCATTTCAAGAGCGTCATCCAATCGTTCACCGCGTTCTGAAAGGCTATAACTGTAGTTGTTTAACAGGGTAGGATTATCGGGATCCAGTTGGAGAGCTTTTTCATACAATTCATCGACTTTTTCGTATTGTCCTAATTCATCATAAGTTGCTGCAAGTGTACCGAGAGCGATGGGATTGTCTGGCGAGGCTTCCAGAGATTGATTTAAGTATTGAATGGCTTCTTCAAATTGTCTTTTTTGAAAAAGTAGAGCACCCAGATAGTAATTTGTCCAGGGATTTTTGGGAGCCAGTTCTTGAGCCTTACGCAATTTAGTTTCAGCAACCTTTAGATCACCTTTTTGCTGATAAGCAAGGCCTAATCGAAACCAGGCTTCGGGGTTATCTTCTTTAAGCTGGATAGACTTTTCAAAATAGGGAATACTTTCTTTTAATTTACCGATATTGGAATACAAAAGGCCCAGGCGGAAATAGGCCTGCCAGTTGTCGGGATATTTTTTAATAATATTTTGAAAAATGTTTATGGCCTGGCTTGTATCTCCTTTTTGAAAATAAAGACCAGCAATGACAAACTGATAATCAAGTTTCGTGGTATCTTTTTTAGCCAGATCCTCATAAATTTGAATGGCTGCCTGCCATTTTTTTAGCGCAATGTAAGTTTTAACCAGTTCTTCCCGAACATTTTCAAAATGGGGATTTTCGGTTAAGGTTTTTTTGTACCATTCGATGGTTCCCAGGGTATCCTTTTTTGCAATAAATATGGCTCCCAGAGCTAAATAACCCTCTTCATCTTCAGGAAATTGGTCAATATAACGACGAAAAACCTTCTCAGCTTTATCATATTCTTTTTGCTGAAAATAGAGCTTACCCAATTCAAACCAGATTTCATTGGAAGCCTGATCTGTTTTAATTAAATACTCATACTCGGCGGCTTCTAACTGCGGTTTTTTAAGTGCCTTGTAAATGGCGGCCAGTTTTAAATGAGCTTCCAGATTAGTAGAATCCTGAGCAATGATGCGTAAATATTCATTTTTGGCTTCTTCCAGTTTACCCGTACGAAAATAAATCCTTGCCAGCAGTTCCCGACTTTCCAGAAAATTTGGATCTACCTGTAAGCCCTTTTTTAAGATTCGCATGGCCGATTCGATTTTGCCCAGATGAATATAATCTCTGGCAATGGAGTGATATATGGTGGCAGAGGTGGAATCATAAATCAAAGCTTCCTGATATGCCAGAAGTGCTTGAGCATAATTACCATTTAAATCATTAATAGAGCCCTGAATGACCAGATCCACAGCTTTAGGATGGAATTTTAAATGTTTGTTTAGATTATGACTTTTTGAATTTCGCTGGGCAAGCGTCACTTCGCAGGTAAAATTATTTACTAAAAATAAAAAAGTAATCAGCAGTGGTAACCCAAACCGGGACATTATATATCCCTTTTTCAATATTCGCTCTCCATAAAATTTAATTTCTTATTGAATATATC
>CAZMEG010000200.1:0-6538 GCA_964565205.1 uncultured Cytophagia bacterium | reverse complement strand
AATAGAGGAGACATGAATTCTGGGAATGTAAAGGTCCTGCTTAACCACCACATCGGCTTCCTGAAAGGCCTTGTCAGTAGCGGCTTTGTCTCCCACTTCCCAGTGAAAGATATGATTATCTTTTTTCCCTTCTTTGTCGGTACGTAACACCGGAGCCCCCGGCTTTAATGCTTCACGGGGATCGGTGATGACCGGCAAAGGCTCATAATCCACTTCGATTAAATCCAGAGCATCGGCAGCAGTGTAACGATCGGTGGCAATAACCGCCGCCACTTCCTGAGCGTAATACATAACCTTTTCGGTGGGCAGGACCATCTGTGTATCGGACATGAGCGTAGGCATCCAGTGCAAATTATATTTTTCCAGGTCTTTACCGGTAATCACAGCTACCACGCCCGGTAAAGCCAGGGCTTTTTCCACATTAATGCTTTTAATTTTCGCATGGGCATAAGGACTGCGTAAAATGTCCATATATAACATGCCTGGGAGTTTGACATCATCTACATAAGTTCCTTTCCCGCGTATGAAACGGGGGTCTTCTTTGCGTTTAACCCGGCAACCCATACCTTGAATGGTTGTTTCAGCCATGGTTTATGCTCCTTATGTTAGGTTTGAGTTTTTGACTGAATTTTTTAATTACTTTGCCTTTAATTTGTTGGCGGCATATTGAATGGCCTTTACTATGTTCACGTAACCGGTACAGCGACACAAATTGCCAGAAATAGCCCAGCGGATCTCTTCCTCCGTGGGATCAGGATTTTTCTGTAATAATTCATAAGCGGTCATCATCATACCCGGCGTGCAATAACCACACTGCAGGCCATGTTCTTCCCAGAAGCCCTCCTGAATTGGATGCAACTGGCCATCCTGTTCCAGGCCTTCCACGGTCATGATCTGGCGGCCATCGGCCTGAACCGCAAACACCGTACACGATTTCACCGCCTTACCATCCAGTAAAACCGTGCAGGCCCCGCAGTTGGTGGTATCACACCCGATATGCGTACCGGTAAGATTCAATACATCCCGGATAAAATGAACCAGCAATAATCTGGAATCCACTTCGGCACTATGTTGTTCACCATTAACGGTGACGGTAATGGCATGTCTGGACATGGTTACTTTCCTCCTTTTGCTCTTGCCAGGGCCTTATTGATGGCCCTTACGGTTAAAACTTTTACTAATGAACGCTTAAACTCTTCATCTCCACGAAGATCAGAGGTGGGATCGGCCTCTTCTGATGCCAGACGGGCCGCTTCTTTGATGGCGGCTTCTTCAAGTTTTTTGCCCAGTAAATATTGCTCTGCCTTTTCAGCCTTAATGGGCGTGCTGCCCACATTAGTCAATCCAATGCCAATGGCTTTGCAGACATCGTTTTTTTCCAGGGTTAATTGCACGCCAACCCCGGCAATGGCAAAATCGCCCACTTTACGCTCCACTTTAAAGTAGGCTCCTCCACTGTTTTTCGGAGGAACAGGAATCTGAATTTCGGTAAGGATTTCATCCGGCTGTAAAGCCGTGGTCATTAAATCTACAAAAAATTCGGTTATGGGAATTGTACGCGTGCCTTTGGGACCCGTGGCAACCACCTGCGCCCCCAGTGCAATCATGGTGGCGGGATGATCGTTGGCCGGATCACCATGAGCCAGATTGCCACCGACCGTAGCCAGATTTCGCACCAGGGGATCGGCAATCACTTTAGTAGTGTCCAGTAAAATGGGAAATTTTTTGGCAACCAGATCAGATTCCTCCAGGGTCACTTCCCGGGTTAAGGCACCGATTTTCAGGTACCCGCCTTCCTCTTTGATGTATTCCAGGTCAGAAATCTTGTTGATATCGATAAGGTAGGCTGGTGTTGCCAATCTTAATTTCATCATGGGGATGAGACTGTGCCCACCTGCCAGAATTTTGGCTTCATCCCCGTACTTGGTCAGCAAGGATATGGCTTCTGGCAAAGTTGTGGGCGTAAAATATTCAAAAGACGCGGGAATCATTGCACACCTCCCTCTCTTGGGGTTTTTTTCTTTAAAATTATTAGTACTATTTACTTCTCATCCATACAAAGCACTCTTGCATTTACCCTAACGGAATATTGGAATATTGGAGTGATGGATTAGCGCCGGTACTCCAATGTTTCAAACTATCTATTTTTTCGTCGCTCCGCAAATTGCTTCTCCAGGGCTTTGAAGCCCTGATTGACAATCATGCGAGCAGCAGAACCAACCAGTCGCTGTCCCACAGCCGCAATAGGTCCACCGATCTGGTTTTCAGCCACATAATGGAGTAACGTATCACCTCCTTTTTCTTCCAGTGTGATGGTTACCTCACCATTTAAAAATCCACGTGCTCCTTTCCCTTCCACTCTTAATTTGTATCTTTCAGGCGGGTTTTTATCAAACAGGGTAATTTTGGAAGTGTATTTCCCTTTAATGGCGGCAAATCCAACGGTTAGAACGGCTTCATAGGAATCATCACCCACCGGCTCCATCTTTTCACAGCCTGGCATTACTTTAGCAATCACATCCGGGTCCATCAGCAAATCCCAGACTTCCTGACGAGAAATATTTTTAAAAGTATGAGATCCTTCTAATTTCATAGGTCGTTCCTTAAATTAGTTGGGATATTTATTTTTAACATAATTAAGTTTGGATTTATTCATAATTCTAAAAGGATTAATGGAGTACTGGAATGTTGGATTAATGGAAAAGTAATTTTCAATACTTCAGTAATCCCTCACTCCAATACTCCTGACAACTAAGGTTATTAAAGTAAATTTTAAAAGTTTTACGAATTATTCAGCTAATTGAATATTTATTATTATTTCTGATTTTTTAAGATATGGCGAAATTAATAAATTATGAACAAATTGTCAAATGAAAAATATTAAACCAGGTAAAATTTCAGTTACAGGGAGGCTTACGCATTCTCCAAACCTCACCAATCACTAAGATTTTACCCAACAAGGGCCATTAATTTCTCAACCTGATAACCGCACTTCGCCTCAGCCCGTTTAATTTTTTCTATAATCTTATAAATCTCAACAAGACGAGAAGGAACTTTGCTGGATTCCAGTCCTGTGGTAGCAACGATGTCGAGGGCGGCTACGAAAAACAGCCAGGAAAGTAATACATCGAAAGCTTCCTTGTTGAACCAGAGGATTTCCTGATAGCGATTTATGCGCAAAAATTGTTGTACTTCAAAGTCATTGAATAATTCTTCAAGCACATGGTAAGCCCGCCTCTTAACAGGTGCCTGAATTTCAAACCAGCGTTGATGAATGGTGAGAAGCTTAATCAACGAGAGGCACTGCCCGGCCTCTTCTTCACTGATACCCAGATCAATTAAAACTCCGGTTAAAATTTTGCCCAGAAGCCATTCGTCAATCCAGCTACGACTTTCTTCGGCAAATTCCGTTTCAGATACGATTTTACCCAGGCAATGCAAAAATACCCAGCTCAGGGCGGTACCCGTGAAAAAGGGCTCATCGCTTTGCAGTCCTGTTAATTCTTGAAAAACACTTTTCAACAATTTGGATCGATTGGCTGGGTAACGTTGTGCCAGTACCGGTAAATGCAGAAATGCTTTTATTTTATTCATGATTTCTCCAGTAATGGCCTCTGGGTCGCCATTACCCCTGGTGAAATCTTTAATTTGCTTTAGTAAATGCAAAGTTTTTATCTCAACTTCTTTCAGCCTTTCCAGTGGGAGAGTATCACTTAATCTGTGCACTCGCCAGGATTGAATTTTCTGGAACAGAGAGGCATTTACCAGTTCCCGGAAAGGTTGATGAATGGGTTGCAGAAAAATTTCTTTTAGAGCTTCTTCAATGCTTGGCACGCCATGGCCATTGAGATAATTATGAAGCGTTGCGTACTGATGCCACTCATTATCCTGAACTTCCCGAAAATCCAGGAAAACATGATATTTATAGGCCCCCAATTCCACATATAGGCCTTGTTCGTAAAGCTCCTTACTATTCCGAATGTACTCAAGTCCGCTAATGTGGTCGCGAAAAATGGTGAAATAGCGGGTATCATTGTGCAAGCCCAGACCCTCGCCAAGATTTTTTTGAACAATTCGGCGTTGATCGCCGGAACCAGTTTTCACCGAAAAACCCACCGAAGTACGAATCCAGCCCCGCGTGTCAGCAAATTTATTATGATAAATTATCAGGGCACGTCTTTCCCCATGGCGGTTTGAAAAAGCAAAGACGTCTTCGTTAACATGGCCTTCAGGGGTAAAGAAATCATAAAACAGGAAATTTTTAACCTCGGCAAAAAGGGGGCGCATATGTACAAGTGGGAAAACCTCCCGTTCATGTCGTTGAATGAGGGTCTCGTCCGGTTGTTCATTCCAGTAAGCACGCCGGTATTCCATTCCATATTTTTCTGCAAAGCCTTCAATCTGTCCATGACCAAACATGGGGAGACCCGGCATGGTAACCATCATGATGCAGATGCCGAAATATTTGTCGCCTTTGCCGAATTGAGCCACGGCGGTTTCCTCATCGGGGTTATTCATGAAATTGACAAACCGCTTGAGTATTTCTGGATTAAATTCCAGAGTGTTTTTGATGACACTCCGGTAGTTAGCATTTTCTTCATTTTTTAGCATGTTCATGAAAGCACTGTTGTACACTCGATGCATGCCAAGGGTACGGACAAAATAACCTTCCAGTAACCAGAAAGCCTCGGCAAGTAACAGCGTATCCGGCGCCTCCTTTGCTACTCGATCCACTACCTCACGCCAGAATTCTTGCGGCATTAAACGATCAAATTGTTCCCGGGTCATTCCATGTTCAGCCCGGGAAGGTATGGCTCCTCCCGTTCCTGGTTCCGGAAACCATAATCGCTGGTAGTGCTTTTTGGTCAGGGTCATAGCTGCATCAAAACGGATGATGGGGAATTTTCGTGCCACACTTATAATAGTTTGTATAACCGCTTCTCTGACTTCAGGTTTTAAAAAATTAAGCTGTGCAGTATCGTTCCACGGCATGCTGGTGCCGTCGTTACCATGGTAAATGTACTTTTCGGTGCCAGTCCAGCGATCCACGCGTTTAAATACCACGGCCGCATCGCTTCGGTCATAATAGTGGTCTTCAATAAAAATGCCCACCCGGTCATCCCAGGAAAGATCGGGTCCATTGAAGGAATAAGATGGAAACGGACTGTAATCCAGTGAGATAAACCAGTCTGGATGTTCAATCACCCACCGTGAATCGATCCCCATGTGATTGGGCACCATATCGCCAGCCATGCGAATGCCGCGCTGCCAGGCTCGTTCTTTGAGATTCTGAAAAGCCTGCTCACCTCCCAGGTCCTGAGCGATTTCATATTCAAACAGCGCATAAGCCGAGGCTTCCGCTTCCGGGTTTCCGCAAAGTTGCTTAATTTTTTTCGAGGCCTGGCTACGTTCCCAGACACCAATGAGCCAGAGTGCTGTGAAACCCCAGCGTGCCAGCATATCCAGTTCTTCATCAGGAATCTGGTCAAGTCGATAAATGGGCCGTTGATATTTTTTGGAGAGTTGATCCAGCCAAACATAGATATTTTTGGCAATCATCACCACCCGGGGCATCCAGTCGAGGTCCGGGCTGAAGCGCTCCGGTTCCAGCTCTAATCCCGCATATTCATAAACACGGGATGGCCCGGGACCCAGCAATGCTAATTTTTCTTCTTCTTTAATTAAATCCAGACTGCTTAACAAACGATATAAATATTTACCAAGCAGGTAGCCCCATTTTTCCCTTATATACTCCAGTTGCCCGGTTAAGGAATGAGGAACTGCCATGGCCGGACTTCTTAGCATGGTAATGAGATCCTGGTCTTCAGGTCCAAAAGGGTGTTGTTCCTTGAAAAATTCCTGTAAAGACCCCGTGATCTGCACATAGGCGGTATCTTTTTCTAAATGTGTGTCATCAAACAATTCCAGATAGGTTGAAAAGGCCGGGTTCAAATTAGCCAGCCACAACATGATCAGTTCCTCAAGTGCAATCTGCCTGTTGGGGATGTTTTCGCTGCTGGAGCGCAAATACTCTTCGGGCTGCATCTCACCTCGATACACTGCCAGAGGTGGAAATTCATCGATAAATCTTAGCAAGCATTTATCTATCGCTTCCCCGCCCACTCGATTCTCAAGCCATCGTAAGGCTTTTTCCATCACTTTTGGATTAACCTGTTCTTTATAAAGTCCCAGCAAATAATGCATGATCTCATCAATAAGCCCCATGGCATTGATATGACCGGCTCTTACCGCCTGTTCAGGGTAATGAACCAGATCGCGCCGGTTGTTCATTTTCTGAGCAAAGACCCTGGCCGCATGAAAATTGGCAAAAATCACATTGCCAGTTAGACCAAATAACGTTTGATCGAATTGATACAGATCACGAGCCCGACGGGATACATGAAATTCATAAATCATTGACTTTCGTAGAGGTTTTAATTTAATCCTTCAATATGTTAGGCTTTTTATACTGGCAGATTTTTAATAAGTATTTAATATATGGGGATAATTAGCAAGTTTCCAGTAAAAAATAATTAAA